>CAZXPK010000084.1:11123-15661 GCA_964642565.1 uncultured Anaerolineaceae bacterium | reverse complement strand
TGGAGCTCATCCATAACCAGGAAACATCCACCCACCAACGGGTCTTGACACCCCAACTTATCGTTAGGCAAAGCACACGCGTAATCGACCCTATATCGATTACTACGAAGGGATAGAGAGAACTTCGCCGATACTTGCCTTGATTGTGATCATATCGATCATGATCAGATAGTAATTTGCTTCTTCAAGCCCACATATTACCTCAACCCCCGCCTGGACACGTGCTGCTATACCAGATTAATCTACTGTAATCCACATCCGTTAGACCAGCAACTATTAACTCAACCCACATACGAATCACTTTCATAAGCAGTATAGATACGTCGTTCCTGAAAGTGATCAAAGATACGGGTGTAATTTACTACAATAACAGCGTGGCTATGAATGCATTGTAATATTCAAAAGCATGAATCTCCTATATACCTTGTAGACTTTCATGCTGTATAATACCAATAATCCCATGAAAGTAATTAACCTAACCCAGCTCGTACACATGCTGTCTGATATGCTTGACCTGGTTGGAGTGAACGACCTCCATCACAGCAAACGGGTGGCATACATGTGCCTTGAGACAGGTCGCGTGTTTGGCTTTGAGCCTATTCTGATGGAAAATCTCTACCATGCTGCCTTGCTGCATGATTGTGGTGTTTCCACCACCAGCACACACAATCACATTATCAAGGAGATGGATTGGTCAGGTGCGCCTGAACACTGTGCTCGGGGGAGCACCCTGCTAGAGACCCAACCCCTATTCCGGCACCTTTCTCCCATCATTCTCCTACATCATACCCATTGGCAGGAGCTGGACCCAAGCTTCACAGAGTGGGTTGCTATGCTTGGAAACCTGATCCACTTATGCGATCGTGCTGATGCATTGATGCAGCAGTCTTCCAGCAAACCCTGGCTTTCGGTACGCAACTCCGTACGCGATACACTCATTCACTATAATGGCAGTTGGTTCAATCCCAGACTGTTGGAGGCTTTTCTGGCAGCCTCACGCACGGAGAGTTTTTGGCTGAGGATGCAACCCCAACACCTGAGTCAATATATGGCTGAGCGGGAGCTTGCTGATCCTCACCCAATGGTAAGCACAGGCCGCTTACGGTATGTTGCTGAGTTGGCCGCTGAGATTGTTGATACCAAGAGCCATTACACCGCGCGTCATTCGCAGGGTGTAGCCCGCTTCTCGGCACATCTGGCAGAGAGAGCAGGCTTCGAGACGGATGTATGCTGGCAGATTGAAATAGCCGGGTTGTTGCATGATATCGGCAAAATGCGAGTCCCGGATAGTATATTAGAAAAGCCTGCATCGCTTAATTTTTCGGAGAAAGCAGTGATGCTTGGACACAGCTTCGAAAGCTACCAGATCCTGCACCATGTGAAAGGGTTTGAAGACATCTCCCGCTGGGGAGCTTACCACCATGAGACACTTATCGGGGACGGTTATCCGTTTCACCTGACTGAAGCCGAGTTAGACAAACCAGCGCGCATCATTGCCATTGCTGACATTTTCCAGGCAATGACACAGGAACGACCGTACCGCCCAGCTAAAGATCCTAAAACGATAATCAACTCCATAAAACACCGAGTTTCACAACACAGGATCGACCCTGACCTGGTTCAGTTGGTAGAGGAGGATTTCGATGCTTGTTGGGAAGCGGCTGCGATCAAGGCATAGATGGAGGATTTTCACTTTCTTCGATTTCCGGAAAAAAAGATTTACCGCAGAGTACGCTGAGCAACTTTATAAATCGTTGCTCAGTCTTATTATCGGGTTTATGGCTATCGCCCTCAACCCAACCTACACGTTGGACAAGCTATCATAATGGTTAAACTTTTATCCACCCCCAAAGGTGATGTTACCATCCGCATTGCCACCCCGGAGGATGCTGCATTACTGCATGGGCTGCGACTGGAGGCTCTTTCCATGTATCCTGAAGCCTTTGCTGCCGATGTTGCCATGACGGCCGCGGAAGGGCATGAAGTGTGGGCAGAGCGCATTGCCGATTATGCCCGGAATGAGTCCACAGCGATCAGTATCGCAGAATACATCGGGCAACTGATTAGGATGGCTGGCATCGGGCGAGGTCACTGGCCTAAGACCCGTCACAGCAGTGTCCTGTGGGGTGTATACGTCAACCCTGATTGGCGGGGATGGCACATTGCTGAGGCAATCATCGATGAGTGCATCACCTGGGGGTGTGAACACGGTGTAGTTGTGGTGAAGCTGGGTGTCATTACCAGCAATACGTCCGCCATCCGCTGTTATACTCGCAGCGGGTTTAAGGTTTACGGTACTGACTTGAAGAGTAATTATTATGATGGTGTTTATTACGATGAGCTATTGATGGTGAGGGAAATCTAGACAGGGATTCACTTCCTGAAATGAAATGACCAACATGAAATGGATTCTGTTCTCCACGGCAGTATTTCTTGAGCTCATTTACGTTCTATTATTTATCCTGACCATAAAATTACCGCGTTTTCGCTTCTGGCCGCCACCTTCTGCATGGTCATGGCAATTCATTCTAGCCTGGCTGATGGTTGGGTTGGTAGGATTATGCGGCATCTGGTTGGGATTTCTTGATCTGGACAGTGGGTTCCGGTTTGATTTCAGAATAAGGTTACCCCTGGCAGGGATAATTTTCGTGTTCGGGAACACCATGGGAGGCTGGGGCAACCTGGCACTGGGGCTACGAGGCACACTTGGGCTGGGTGATCAGCTGGTCATCAAGGGAGTATACCAGTACACGCGCAATCCCCAATATATCGGGGATAGCTTGAATATCATTGGATTTATGCTTCTCATCAATTCCTGGATGGTGTGGGTGATCGGCATCCTGGCTTTGGGATTGAATGCGCTCGCGCCATATACGGAAGAACCATGGCTTGAGGAGCATTTTGGAGAGAGCTACCGAGAATATAAGCGACAGGTTCCCAGGTTTGTGGGTAGGCGGAAATTTGTATCTCCTCATGCTGAAGGAAAACACCGGATGGGTTGAGTATATTGCACTAAATTTATCAAATTGTATGGTGGGTTGATGGCTATTTTTAAACCATATTATTGTCTATGAGCATATAATACAATTGTTGGGAATATTGACCAAGACAGACTCTTACCTAACTGAGTGTCATATCTTTAGGAGGAGACACCTTGAAAGCTACGGAAATCCTAATGGAAGAACACCGGGTAATCGAGCGGGTATTAAACGCCCTCGAAAAAGCCGCGAGCCGTCTCAACCGGGATGAAGATGTCTATCTTAGGTTTTTTACCGGCACGACAGTCTTCATCAAGTGTTTTGCAGATGGTTGCCATCATAAAAAGGAAGAGGTGGTATTATTTCCGGCATTGATCGAAAATGGGTTATCCAAAGAAACGGGTCCGATAGCGATGATGTTGGCTGAACATGAGGAGGCGCGTCGACTGGCTCAAATGCTTCGTCTGTCGGTAGAACGAGTTCAAGCAGGTGAGGTACGCAAACGGGATGCAATTGTAGAGAACGCCACGAGTTATATCAAGCTGCTTCACCAGCATATCGCCAAGGAAGACAAAGTCCTATTCCCAATGGCGGATAAAATCATTCCCACCAACCAGCAGGCACAAATCCTGGAGGCATTTGAACAATTCGAACGCGATGAGAAGGGCGAAGAGATGCATGAGAAATATTATGGGTTGGCAGGGCGGCTCGAAAAAGAGTGCCTTCGATAAAATCCAGCTCCTCACCGAATGTCGGGACTGATTATCTTCCTGCTTGGATCATTGGGGTTAGTCTTCCTCTCAAGCCATACACTTACGAAACCGCTCAGCCATGGCTTCCCTAGATTCTTCGCCTTCGAAGTTATTTTGGGATTAGTAGGGTTGAACGTTCCCTTTTGGTTCGTCAAGCCATTTTCATCGGCTCAGATTGTATCCTGGGCATTACTCCTGGTTTCGGCTTTCCTGGCAATCCACGCTTTCTGGGTACTCCGTCAATTCGGCAAGCCTGATAAATCCATACAGGATACCAACCGTTTGACGCTCGAAAAAACCACCCGTTTGGTCACAGAAGGACCATACAACTTAATCCGTCATCCCATGTATACCTCATTGGCGTGTCTCGCTTGGGGGGTATTTCTGAAGCACATCTCTCTTCTATCTGGCGTGCTGGGCATCCTGGCAAGCATGATGTTGTATATCACCGCTATTTTTGAAGAGCGAGAGAATCTGCACAACTTCGGTGATGAGTATATCGAATATATTCAGCGCACCAAGCGCTTCATTCCCTTCTTGTTTTAATTCCCAGAACTGCTGATATGCCGGTAAAATCAATATAGAAGTGAAAGGTTTCGGTTGGAAGATTTCCACCCCAAACCCAACCGATGATGACTACTCTGAATGGAGATAATCGCATACCATGCTCGAATGTCCCGTTGACCATCCAGCATTGCCGAGTTTGTTCGATCCCCATGTTCCCAATAACCCCACCTTATGGGCGGTATTCCAGGGTAGGCATTCTGGTCGGGCATTGGTGGATGACATACAACACCCGTCACAGTGT
>CAZXPK010000084.1:9820-11023 GCA_964642565.1 uncultured Anaerolineaceae bacterium | reverse complement strand
GGCTCGAGTTTGTTTATTCAGGGACTGGCTCGATACAAAACAATATGGATCGCATCCGCTACGGTCCACCTGGATGATGGACTTTGCTCATTCATTAAGTTTCGACCATATTCCGTGTGCCCAGCCTACCTTTTAAAACCCACCACAGCAGCCTGCAGGCAAGCAGGATCATGCTCCAATAGAACGCTTTTTCGAAGACAGCAAAGATCAGCGTGACAAATGGATCTGCACCTTGCATTATGGGCGGTTTGGAGGCTGCTCCCAATCCATAGATGGCATAGATGTAGCTGAGCAACCCTTCCACCCCACCCAGCACGCACCAGGTGACTGCCGGGTTGCCGGGTAGTTTCAGGCAAAGCCAACCCATTCCCAGCGCTAGTAGGGCATAGAATACCCCGAACAATGGGGGCAACAGGTAGTGCGCCCATCCTGGAAAGATATATATATAAAACCAATCCCAGCCCCAAAGTAGTACGCTGGTCCACACCAGCAGGAAGAAAACCCCTCCCGCAATTGCCAAAAGCCAACGTATTTGCTGAAAATGCTCACGCTTGACCAGGCGTTGTGACAGCAGGATGAGGATTACATCCAGTACTGCCAGGATGGCGGTACAGGTCCAGATGAGATGAGTGGTGACGTGAACACCAGTAAACATGGGATTATTTAGGTGCTTGATATCTTGCCTTTATACCACGGATTTTTAGAGTGCACTACGGATACAGGCGTGTAGTCCATGACTAATGCAAAGTCAGCCAGATGACTGCCGGATTGGAGATTAAATCCTTATGTTCTTATAACAACTGAAGCCAATTTACCAGCAGCTTTTTCTCGGGTACCAGTCGACGGGGTGGGCAGTATGTTGAAGTAAAGAGAGCTTTCTTGGATCAGGTGATTAGGCATGGGGATGATTATAATCTTACATTAAAAAAGACCCTGAGGTTTCTGATAACCTTCAGGGTCTAGGAATGGTTTATATCACTTAACTCTGCAACATGCTTTCCATCGCCTGGTGTGCCTGATTAAAGGGCGTCCCCAGTGAAAGGGTCCATTCAGTAAGCAGGGATTTGACCGCCCTTTCCAGTATGGATTTCTCCTGATCGTTCAGCTTTGAATTACGCTGGTAATGGGTTAAATCCCGAACCACCCGGCAAATCGAAGCTAATTGACCATCTTTCATTTGTTCCATGAGCTGGTTTTTACGCA
>CAZXPK010000084.1:0-9720 GCA_964642565.1 uncultured Anaerolineaceae bacterium | reverse complement strand
CAAATCGAAGCTAATTGACCATCTTTCATTTGTTCCATGAGCTGGTTTTTACGCAACACCCGATCCTCCAGCAGATTCTCGTTCGGGCTGGTGAGGATCGGTAACGTCTTGACAAATTCCTCGGGTGGTGTGGGTACTCGCAGGCTGTTCTGTTGCAGATCATCAATAGGAACCCAGATTGTCATATCGGTTATTTGAACCACATAACAGTTGGTACGGTGCCCGTTGATGGTCTTTTCTTCGATCTTTGTGATCTCACCCAGACCAAAAGTACAATGTATGACATTATCACCAATATGAAAGCTCATTTCATACCTCTTTCCCTGCACAAATAAGTATTTCCAGATCAGGATGTAGGGAACCCTGATCCGGGGAACATACCTTCTATCTTACCAGCGTCTGTTATTGTAGGATCTACGCGGACGTTCTTCGCGGGGTCGAGCAATATTAACTTTGATTTCTCGGTTGTCCAGCATTTTTCCATTAAGCATCTTGATGGCGTTCTCAGCCTCTTCCTGATTGGTCATGGTTACGAAAGCGAACCCCTTCATCCGTCCGGTATCACGATCCTTAATCATTTCCACTGAGACTACTGTGCCAGCTTCAGCGAATTTTGCTCGCAGTCCGTCCTCAGTGGTATCGTAGGACAGATTTCCAACATATAATTTTGTATCCATTCATTTTTCCTTTGTGTGTATTCAACTAACCTCAGTCATCCTGGCATCTAGGCAGCCGTTAAAAGATCATCCAGGATCAGCTCTGAAAAAAGAGACCGCCATTCGATGCAGAATGGCGGCTATGAGTACCGAGCGCAAATCTGGAGTCCGTAGGACTTAATTATACCAGACTTTGTGGGGTTTACCGGGTTTGAAGATGAAAGTTTGCATATACGGTTGGATAGACCAATGTGGGTAGAGGATAAAGAAACGCTAATAATCTGGTACTGAGTTCGATGATCTCACCCCTTATCGTTTGCAATAATCGGATGAAATTTTATCAATCGTTGTCCATAAGAATTAGGAAAAAAATAACTTTACAAAAACCTTACAAACAAATCTGTAATCTAAAAAATAGTAATGGTAATGTAGAATACATGTACAGAGGATTAACAATAGTTATATCAAGGCAAATGACGCATAATAGCCTTAATCAACCAAGAATAAAAATAATCGCTAACCGATATAAGGTCAATAAGACAATTTTCGGTGGGATGGGTGTAGTATTTCTATGCGATGATACAGAGCAAGGTGATTTTCCTGTAGCGTTAAAAACCATCAAAACTCAATATTCATCTGATAAAAATATTCGAGCTCAATTCTTGCACGAAGCAGAGATCTGGGTTGAAATTGGCTGGCATCCAAACATTGTCCATGCTTATCGTTGTGAATACATCTCCAAATCTCACGAGATTTATCTTGTTCTCGAGAAATTTCCAACTTTATTTAGAAAAAATGACCCATCATTACGGTCATGGATAACTCGAGGTGTAGGTGTAAGCATTGGAAATACACTTAACCTACTGCTCGACGTAACTCGGGGAATGAAATATGTCACCACAAAGATTCCAGGATTAGTACATTGTGATTTAAAACCGGATAATATCAATGTTGGACCTGATGGTCATGCGCGCATTGGTGACTTCGGACTGGTGACAATTCCAGCAAACATTCTCGAAAATCTAAGCGGCACCAGCATTCAAGACAAACACTCTCGATTAAGACTTGGGGGAACCCCTATTTACATGAGTCCTGAGCAATGGAGGAATAGAAGAATTTCAACAAGCTCAGATATTTATTCATTGGGATGTATCTGCCTTGAAATGTTGACCGGGAATTATACAATTCGTGGAAGACATTTGAAGACTATGGCTGAGGAGCATATAAAGGGGGGTGCACTAAAAAGACTCGGAGAGGTAGATTTACCTAATGCTTTGAATGGATTTTTATCAAATTGCTTACAAACGGATGCCCTGCGACGGTTTCAGACCTGGGAAAACGTCGAACAAGAGCTCATCAAACTCCATGATGTATTATTAAATCAGAAGGTTGAACCAGAAAATATTTTATATGACGTTAGCCGAAAAACCCAGATCTCACAAGGAGAATCGATTTTATCAATTGGAAAAGGATATCTAAATATCCTTGAAATTCAAAGTGCAATTAAATGCTTCGAGAAAGCCAGATCAATCGGGCAGTTACAAAAACACCAGGGGTTAGAAGCTAAAGCAGAAGCGAACATCGGTCTAGCTTACTGTATGTCGAGCCAGTACGAGCTAACAATTTCCCACTCCAAGAGCAACTGCTAAACACCTGGAATGTGGGAATTAGGAATATTCCTAGCCCTCGTGCTGTAAAAACTCAAGCACCTCATCTAACTTACAAAAAGCCAGGGCTGTGACGGTATCAGCACCACCGTAATAGATGGCAATGCGCCCGCTGGGAGGGTCATAGAGTGTGGCACAGGGGAAAGCCACGTTAGGGACATCGCCCACACATTCGTAGTAGGTTTGGGGGGATAGCAGGTAAGATGTACCGCGATGGATCACCTTCCAGGGCTGGTCCAGATCCAGAAGGGCAGCACCAAAGCTGTAGACAAACCCATTACAGGAGGTGAGCACTCCGTGATAGAACAAGAGCCACCCCTCGGGGGTCTCGATGGGGACAGGACCCGCGCCCACTTTGGTGCTCTCCCACCCACCCCTCACACCCATAACGAAGCGGTGCTTACCCCAGTGGATCAGGTCGAGACTGCGGCTGAGGTAGATATCGCCAAAGGGGGTGTGACCGTTATCACTTGGGCGACTGAATATTACGTACTCGCCATTGATCTGGCGGGGAAACAGCACTCCGTTGCGGTTGAATGGCAGCAGGGCATTTTCGAGGAAATGAAATTGCTCGAAGTCGAAGGTATAGCCAATGCCAATGGTTGGACCATGATAGCCATTGCACCAGGTAATGTAATAGCGGTCTTCCAGCCAGACCACACGTGGATCGTAGCGATATTGGAATAGGCTAAGCTCGGGATCGTCATAGATCCAATCGATGGGCTGGTAATCCAGCTGCCAATGGATGCCATCTGATGAGAAACCCCGGTTAAGGTTCATCTCCCGCTTTTTATTGTCGCAGCGGAAGACACCCGCAAATCGGTCCTGAAAGGGTACAACCGCACTATTAAAGATACTGTTGGAGGATGGGATGAGATCCCTGGGGATGATAGGGTTGTGGCTATAGCGCCAAACAATCTCGGAAGAGTCACTGGGTCGGCTTTCCCATGGGAGGTTGGGGAGTGGGAGGTGGGTCATGGGTAATTCTCCTGAAATATATGTTATTGATAGAATGATATTTTCCAGAACTGGATATCAACAATATCTGGAATAGTCTGCTTCAACAAGTGAAGTCGCTTACTTCGCACGCTTGCCAAGGAACGTTGGTCTCGCAGTTACAATACTTTCGATGTCATTTTAAGCGAGCGTTTCTGGCGAGCTAAGACATCTCCAACATTCATCCTTAGGTTGCTTATAGCATCGATTATTTATGGTCTCATAATGATAGCAATTCAGCCGAATTTTCACAAATTAGTTGACTCAGTGCGCAATGTTCTGTATAATATATCGACTGGGAGCGCTCCCAATTATTATACCAGTCCTAATCCTCTCCCTCAAGCCGGAGACATTGTAAGTCGAAAGTGAATACTTCGTGGCGTGTTATCGTGCAATATCTGGATGAACCGTATTGAGGTCTTATGCGCTACGGCTACTTCGACGACGAGCATCGTGAATATGTTATCAGCCAGCCAGATACCCCATTGCCTTGGATTAATTACCTGGGTTGTGAAGAATATTTCGGAATCATCTCCAATACCGCTGGGGGTTACTCCTTCTACAAAGATGCGCGACTTCAGCGCCTGACTCGTTATCGTTATAATAACGCACCGCTAGATTCGGGCGGTCGCTATATTTATCTGCGGGATGATGCCTCCTCCCCACCCTGTTACTGGTCACCCACCTGGCAGCCTACCAGAAATACTATGGATAAGTACGAATGCCGCCATGGGATGGGCTACACAACCATCCAATCCACAATGGCAGGTATTCGAGCTAAGATCCGTTATTTTATCCCGCTCGGTGAAAACCTGGAAATCTGGGAGTTGACGCTTAACAACCAGAGTCAGGAATCGGCTAACTTATCTGTCTTCGCCATGATTGAATTCTGCCTATGGGATGCGATGGATGATGCCACCAACTTCCAGCGTAATTACTCGGTGGGCGAGGTTGAAGTGGTGGACGAGGTGATCTACCACAAAACCGAGTACCGAGAGAGGCGCAACCATTTTGCATTTTTCGCGTGCTCGGAAAAGCTGGCAGGCTATGATACCGACCGGGAGGCATTTCTTGGAGCTTATCGAGGTACAGACGCACCCGCAGGTGTTGAACGTGGAGCCTTGAGTAATTCCATTGCCCACGGTTGGCAGCCTGTTGGGGCACAGCACGTCAAAGTTCATCTAAATGCCGGGGAGCAGCGGACGATAATATTCTTACTCGGGTACCATGAGAACCCCGTAGATGAAAAGTTTGACCCCCCAGGCACACAGACGATCAACAAACACAGCGTCATGCCCATCATTCAGAAGTATCTCAAGCCAAATGCAGTACGGGCAGCATTTAAAGAGCTGCAAGCATACTGGCATATGCTTCTTAATACACTCCAGGTGCACTCGCCGGATATCCATACGAATCGCATGGTGAATACCTGGAATGTGTGCCAGCTGATGGCAACGTTCAACTTCTCACGCTCAGCGTCGTATTTTGAATCGGGTATTGGGCGTGGGATGGGCTTCCGCGACTCCAACCAGGACCTGCTCGGGTTCATACACCTGATGCCTGACCGGGCACGCAGCCGCATCCTCGACCTGGCCGCTACACAGCTGCCCACTGGTGGGGCGTACCACCAATATCAGCCTCTGACCAAACGCGGTAACAACGAGGTTGGCTCAGGCTTTAATGATGATCCTCTCTGGCTGGTGTTATCGGTGGCAGCCTATATTCAGGAAACAGGGGATTGGAATATATTAGATGAAGCTGTCCCATACGATAACCTTCCCGGCAGTGAGGATAGCCTATATGGGCATTTACAGCGCAGTATGCAGTACACTCTCGACCGGTTGGGTCCGCATGGGCTACCCTTGATCGGTCGTGCCGATTGGAATGACTGCCTGAACCTGAATTGCTTCTCAGACTCACCGGGGCAATCCTTCCAAACCACGACGAACAAGGATGGTAAGGTGGCTGAGAGCGTATTCATCGCCGGGCTGTTCATCCGGGTAGCCCAGGATATGGTGCAGATCGCCCGGAAAAGGGATGGTGAGCAGGCAGCTGAAGTCTACGTCCAGGCGAGTAAACGGATAGAAAAAGCAGTGTGGGAGGCGGGTTGGGATGGCGCCTGGTTCCGCCGCGCGTATGACGATTTTGGCAACCCGGTTGGGTCACACGAATGCCAGGAAGGGCAGATCTTCATCGAGCCGCAGGGAATGTGCATCATGGCGGGTTTGGGAATCATGGATGGTAGAGCCAGACAAGCGCTCGACTCGGTGGCGGAGAGGCTGGCAACGCCACACGGCATCATGCTGCACCAACCCGGGTATACGAGATACTATTTACATCTGGGTGAAATCTCATCCTACCCACCAGGGTATAAGGAAAATGGGAGTGTTTTCTGCCACACCAACCCGTGGATCATGATTGCTGAAGCCATGTTGGGGAATGGTTCTGCTGCCCATGATTATTACCTGCGCATCAACCCATCTAAGCGGGAGGAGATCAGCGAGGTACATCGTTGTGAGCCGTACGTGTACGCCCAGATGATCGCCGGGCGTGAAGCGCCCAAGTATGGTGAAGCCAAAAATTCATGGCTGACCGGCACAGCAGCCTGGAATTACCTGGCAATCACCCAATGGATTTTCGGTATCCGCCCAGAGTTCGACGGACTTCGACTCGACCCGTGCATCCCACCAGAATGGGAAGGTTTTTCAGCCGAGCGGAGCTTTAGAGGCTGCAGGTTGCACATCACAGTACATAACCCACACCACGTTAGCTGGGGTGTGCAGAGGGTTGAGGTGGATGGGAAGGCAATCGAGGGGAATCTGGTTAAATTGATTGAGCGGGGTAGTGAGCATCAGTTGGAAGTGTGGATGGTCGGGCAAGGCGGATGAAGCATGGAGGAGAATCTATTGGAGATCAGGCAATATAACGGGGAGGGATACCATCCACTGATCGATTTTGGTGCCTGGCGCGTAGCCATCCTGCATTGGGAGCAATCCTTGTTGGCTGAGGAAATCAAGTTAATGGAGCGCCATACACAGACGGATGAAGTATTTGTATTGTTGGAGGGGCAGGCAACGCTCATCCTGGGAGGCAGGCAGGGAAGAGTGGAGGGTGTGTACCCGCAAGTGATGGAGAAAGACAAGTTGTATAATGTGAAGCGTAATGCATGGCACACAGTCGTCCTCAGCCGGGATGCGTCAATTTTGATCGTTGAGGACCGGAATACGGGGAAGGAAAATACAGAATTTTGCATTTTGCGGGGGGAATTCAGGAAAGAGATTGTAGAATTGCAGTAGAGCCACAGCGATACTGCATCTATCAATTATTCAGCCTTATTAATTATAGTAAAACTTCATTATGCCAGTCGTTACAACCCGTAATCTTCGTCATTCAATCAGGTTGCATGAGTATGATTATTCGACACCAGGGGCATATTTTATTACCGTGGTTAGCCATGGTTATAAATGCCTATTTGGAAAGATAATTGACAATAAAATGCACATATGTGATCTAGGTAAAATCGTGGAGGAATGTTGGAAAGTGTTACCCGTACATTTTCAGAATTTGGAAGTGGAATCGTTTGTTGTTATGCCAAACCACATCCACGGGATTGTTATCATCCATGAGGATGATCGTAGGGGCACGATATATCGTGCCCCTACAACAGAACAATTCGGCAAACCGGTCATTGGTTCAGTTCCAACGATCATACGTACTTATAAGGCGGCAGTGTCGCGCCAAGCCAAACGAGAATTGGGAATGGTAAATATCTGGCAACGGAACTATTACGAACATATCGTTCGCAATCAAGTAGAATTGGATGATATTGCCAAATACATCGATAGCAACCCGGAAACCTGGGCTGATGACCCGGAATATCCACAAAAATCCCCTTACTTAAAGAAACTCCCATGGCATTCACCCTCACACCTCCCTCCTCCTTCAACCTGCCTGCGGTGGTACGCTCGCATGGTTGGATCCAGATGCCACCATTTGCCGAGACAACCAACCACGGGCTGGCATATATCCTCAGACTGAGCAGTGGCAAGGTACTACGCTTCGAAGTGCATGCCCACAATACAGATTTACGGGTGGATACAACCGACAAGCTCACTGAGACTGAGCAGACCGAACTGAGCCGAACTATCACCTAGATACTCGATCTGGACCAGGATTTCACTGAATTCTACGCTCTGGCACGCCAGGAACCCAAGCTGACCAGGATGGTCGAGCGCCAGGCTGGCAGGGTGCTGCGCTCACCGACACTGTTCGAGGACGTCATCCGCACCATACTGACCACTAACACCCTTTGGAACCATACCTTGCGCATGTGCCGTGAGCTGACCTCGCGCTATGGTGACCCCTTACCCTATGAGCCTGAGTTGCATGCCTTCCCTACATCGGAAAGGTTGGCGCGGGTGGATGAGCCCACCTTACGCGAAGAATGCCGCATAGGGTACCGTGCCCCGCATGTGAATGAGCTCGCACATAAAGTGGCATCCGGTGAATTGGACCTTGAAGCCCTAAAAACCAGCAACCTCCCCACCTCTGAGCTGCGCAAGGAGCTGCTAGGCATCAAGGGTCTGGGTGGGTATGCCGCTGCCAACCTGCTCATGCTGTTGGGGCGTTATGATTATGTGCCGGTGGATTCGTGGGCATTGAAAGTCGTATCCAACGAATTCTTTGGAGGCGAAAAGGTCACTCCCAAGCAGGTGCTATCAACCTTTGAACGGTGGGGCAAGTGGCAGGGACTGGTGTACTGGTTCTGGGATTGGTTCCCTAATCAATAGGAAGTATTTCTGAGACCTCACAGATTTTAGAAACCTGTGAGGTCTTGATTCATTACAGTTTATACAGCTCCCCATACTTGGATCTCAAGTATGCCAGATATGGCTCAATGGTGAGTGGACCGTGGGTGACTTTCTCGATCAGCTCATTAGCGGTGAATTTGTTACCGTGCTGGTAAACATTATCAATCACCCAGGCGTGCAGGGTGTTAAACTTGCCCTGGGTCATCTCTTGCGGGATCTCAGAATGAGCTTTTAGCGCCTGAGCGAAGAATTGCGCCCCCATAATATTGCCCAACGTGTACCCCTGGAAAGATCCGCCAACCATCCCACCAAACCAATGTACGTCCTGCATAACCCCATCCCGGTCATCAGGAGCGCGCATACCCATATCGGCGTTGTAACGTACATGCCAATACTCGGGCAGATCGCGCACCAGCAAGTTACCTTCTAAGAGTGCCAGCTCAATATCGAAACGGATCATCACGTGCAGGTTGTAGGTCACCTCATCAGCTTCGGTGCGGATGAGCGAATGCTGAACTTTATTCACAGCACTGTAGAAGGTGTCGAGAGAGACAGCTTTGAGCTGCGTAGGGAATTTAGCCTGCAGCCTGGGGTAGAAGTACTCCCAAAAGCCGCGACTGCGCCCGACCAGGTTCTCCCAGGTACGTGATTGACTTTCGTGAACCCCAGCGGAAGCACCAATGCCCAGTGGGGTGCCATCCAATTCCATACGGATGCCCTGCTCATACATGGCATGGCCAGATTCATGGATGGTGCTGAACAGGCACCCGCTCAGGTCATTTTCATCGACGCGGGTGGTGATGCGCACATCGCCCAATGAGAAGCTGGTCATGAAGGGGTGGTGAGTCAAATCCTGCCGACCACGGTTGAAGTCATAACCTAGCTGCTTGATTACATCCAAGCCAAAGGAAAGCTGATCAGCTTGCGGATAATGTTGTTTGAGACAGGAGTCATCGGCGGGAGGCTGGGAGGTGATGCCTTGAACAATAGGAACCAGCTCCCTACGCAGCTGGGCAAACAGACTTCGCAAGGAAGTACTCTTCATGCCATAATCATGAATGTCAATCAACGGGTCTGCAATGTGCTCGTAGCCAGGGAAGAAATCCGCCAATTGGCGGGAGAGGTCGACACTGCGTTCCAGGAGAGGCTCGAGGGCTTTGAAATTATTCGCCGGACGGGCGGTCACCCAGGTATTATATGATTTCGAGAAGTGTTCATACAGTTCAGCAATAAATTGGGGAGGCACCTTAATTGATCGCTCGTATTCTCGCCATGCCACCCGGATAAGTGAAGTCTCGTCGGAATCGTAGGGCAGACTCTCTTCGTATGGTCGCAGGTTGTCCAGCAATTTGCCAAGATCAGGGTCGATGGATTTTTCATGGGCTAGCCTAGCAAGAAGAGCAGTCTGACGCCCACGAGCAGGGGCTCCACCGGGTGGCATATATGTTTCCTCATCCCAGCCCAAGAGGGCTCCAGCATGCTGCAGGTCTGAAATCTCCATCAGCCGGATCTTTAGTTCGTCGAGTTGTTTTTGCATGTTGTTCTCCTGTATGTGAAAATATCGCGGCTATTATAATGCTTTTTGGGGGG
>CAZXPK010000083.1:10817-16030 GCA_964642565.1 uncultured Anaerolineaceae bacterium | reverse complement strand
CTAACTTGATCTCGACCGCTTTGGCCTTTGCTAGAGATGCTTTCAACAGAAGGATATCATCCGGATCGTCCTCAATCAGCAAGGCGCGAATTGGGTCAGTGCCCATTTTAACTATCTCCCTTTACCTGCCCCGCGTGAAAGCGAACTACATGGTGGCATCCTTGTTGTCTAGCCATGTAAAGCGCCTGGGATGCAGTTACCTCTGCCATCAGGATGGTAATTGACCGGCTTCGATGTTTCATATCATTATTCCTTTCAGGTAACCTTTGCAGGCAGTTGCACGATCTGCTCCCAATACTGCTTCAATCCTGTGATGATTTCAACCAGCCGATCGAATGTCAGCGGTTTTGTGATGTAGCTGGCAGCACCGATATCATAACTTAGCAAGATATCTTCCTCGGCCTTAGAAGTGGTCAGTACCACTACCGGGATATGCCTCAGATGCGGATCGGTTTTAATCTCTTGGAGGGCTTCGCGGCCATCTTTGCGCGGCATGTTCAGGTCAAGTAAGATCACGTCGGGAGTGGGATTGCTCGCGTGGTTATCGAATTTTCTCTGCCGGCGCAGGTACTCCAGCAATTCGACGCCGTCTTCAACGAAGTGTAAGGTGTTAATCACATCGCTCTTTCGAAAGGCTTCTTTGATCAGCAGGCGGTCGTCGGAGTCATCCTCAGCCATCAGAAAGATTACGTGGCGCACTCTTTTAAACATAGGAGCTGTCTCCTTTGGATTGATGGATGGGCAGGGTAACGATGAAAGTTGATCCATTTCCAGGGTTGCTGGCAGCGGTGATCCTCCCACTATGGCGTTCGACGATACGGCGGCAGATGGCTAACCCCATGCCGCTGCCCACGTATTCTTCACGGTTGTGCAGGCGCTCGAAGGGCTTGAAGATACGGTCGAGATACTGGATGTCAAAGCCGATGCCGTTATCTTCGACTGAGATCTGACAGGCGTCCCCATTGATTTTAGCAGATATCTTGACAAGCGGAGGACATCTCTTGTGGTGGAATTTCAAGGCGTTGCTGATCAGGTTTTGCAGCAACTGGTGCATCTGAGACTGGTCAGCCTCGATCATGGGTAGATCACCTATTTCAATGTGGCCATGGGTGCGCTCGATGTGGTTCCCCAGGTCGGAGATCACTTCCTGAGCAACCGTGTTGAGGTCAACTTCGGTGAAGGGTTGGGCGCGCGTTTCCACGCGGGCGAAGCTCAATAAGTCATCGATCAAAGTCTCCATGCGCTGGCAGGCGGATTGCATCCGTTTCATGTAGTCACGCCCGGTTTCGTCGAACGCATCTCCATATTCGTTTGTTAGCAGGTTGCCAAAAGCAAGCACCTTGCGCAGGGGTTCCTGCAAGTCGTGAGAGGCGACGTAGGCGAACTCCTGCAGGTCGCGGTTGCTCTGCTCGAGTTTCGCCGCGTAAACCTGCAGGGCAACCTCATCCTGCTTAGAGATGGATATATCCTCGACTGTTCGAAGTAAGTGAGGCTCTCCATTGGAAACAAAAGGAGTAAGGTGGCAATCCAGCCAGACTTCTTTTCCAAAGTCGCTCGTTATATGGATTTCCCGCCGTGTTTCATTTCCGCTGGCTACCGCCTCACGGGCTAACTCAATCAGCCCTGACTTCTTCCAGGATTCAATGTGACTGTAATTCTGTCCCAGAATCTGTGCGCGGGTCGCGCCAAGGATCCTGGCGATCGCTTCGTTTGCCATAATGCACTGCCCGGAAGAGTCATATGCGCTGATACCCAAGGTAGAGGCATTAATGAGGGTATTATTGAGCTCAAGTGCATCGGCAATGCGTTGAAGAGCCAGTTTACGCTCGATGACGGTAGTCACTTGCGCGGAGACAAACTCCAGCATTTCCATATCTGCATGACTAAACCGCACTCGCTCAGTATAACTCTGTACGACCATCACGCCAAAAACCATTGCGCCTGCTATTAATGGCACTCCCAGCCAGTCCACTGAATCGACGCCCACCAATTCCACTTCACCTTGCTGGACAAGTTGTGTAAATGCCTGCTTATCGACCAGTAATGGGCGACCGGTACGAAGAACGTATTCGGTCAGACCGCGGCCTGGTTTTTGGGGCGAGTAGGATGCATCACGCTGATCCACAGAGTAAGGAAAACTGAGCAGGTCAGCGTCGGGGTCGTACAACGCGATGTAGAAGTTGTCCACAGGCATCAGATTGCCGAGGGCGCGATGGATGATGAGATAGAGGTCTTCAGGGCTCCCGGCGACCGCCGCCTGGGAGATGGTATACAGCGCCTCCCGTAACCGTTCCGCCTGCTTGCGCTCAGTGATGTCGGTAAGGAAATTCAATGTGGCAGGCTTGCCTTCCCAGTCAATCAATACGGCGCCGACCTCTACCCATTTGATTTTGCCATCGCGTGCCATCAAACGGAAAGCATCTCTGGGTAAAATCGAATTGCCCTTGATCCAACTCAGATAACGTTCTATCACCATGCCCCGGTCATCCGGGTGGATGAACTCGGAAAAAGGCCGCGAAGTTAATTCCTGCTCCGAATAGCCGGTTAGGTCACTCGCCATGCGATTGACGAACTTCAGTATGCCATCTTGAGCGACGACGATGGCTTCGCCGGCAGTGTCCACCAGCAGATGATACTTCTGCTCGCTCTCCCGCAGAGCCTGTTCCGCCTGCTTGCGCTCGGTGATGTCACGGCCGATACCTACCAGTCCTACGATTTTTCCATTGCCGTCGCGTAGCGGCACCTTGGAAGTCAATATCTGGACCGTGTTGCCCTGAGAATCGAGCCCGGGTTCTTCATGATTGATGACAGATAATCCGGAATCAATTACCGCCTTGTCAAGAGCCCAGTAGTCCTCTGCCAATTCAGGCGGATAAACCTCGCGGTCTGTCTTTCCAATGACATCTTTCATCGTTTTTCCCCCAGATGCAAGCCAGTCTGCACTGTTCGCTATGATTTTATGGCCTTGAACATCCTTAACGTAAATGCGGTCGGGAAGATTGTCAATCAGCGTCCGCAAGAGGATACGTTCCTCCTCCAGCTTTTCTTCCACCCGTTTACGCTCGGCGATATCCCAGAAAATGCCGAGAAGAGCAACGATTTCACCGTTCTCGTCTCTTACCGGTGTCTTTATGGTGTGGACCCATGTTTCTCTGCCTTCCTGCAGGTACTTCTCATCAAGCTCCTCTAGCTGCGCCGTTTCCATGATTCTTATATCGTCCGCCCTGTACTTTTCGGCAAGATCCTTGGGGTAGAAATCGTAGTCCGTTTTCCCCACGATATCTGCTGGTTGAATACCGAGATCTCGGGCGTAGTTCTCATTGGTAGATAAATAATTGAGCTCCCTATCCTTCATAAAGATCTTTTGCGGAATGTTCTCAACGAGCGTCCGGTACTTCGCCTCGCTTTCCCTCAGGGCGTCTTCCGCCCGCTTGCGCTCGGTGATGTTGCGAGTACTGAAGACTGCCCCTATAGGCGATCCATTGTCGTCATAGATGGGTGTGCCGATTGATTCGAGCCACATGTAGTGTCCATCCGCATGACGATAGCGATACTCCTGCTTTCCTATTGTTTCAGTTTGGAGGTTCGCAAGTGCTACATTTCTCACCCGATCTATGTCTTCCGGATGCATATAGTCATAAACTGACATGCCCAAGAGGCTTGCAGACTCATACCCTAAAATGTGCTTGTGTGATGGGCTGGCGTATAGGAAAGTCCCTTGCAAGTCTGTCCGGATGACCATATCCAGCATATTGTCGGTAACCAGGCGTAATTGTTCCTCAGAGGCTCGCAGGGCTTCTTCCGCCCGCTTGCGCTCGGTGATATCCGTGTTAGCCCCTCGATATCCGACCAGGTTTCCCTTGTCGTCGAGCAATGGGAGTGCGCTGATGGAAAGCCAAACGGTTTGACCGTTCTTATGCACGTTGCGGTTGGTAAATTCACGAAACGACTGTTTGGCAGCAAAAGCTGCAAACACCGTCGCCTTTACCGCTTCCATGTCCTCCGGGTAAAAAAAGTCATAGAAATTTTTTTGCTGAAACTCCTCCACTGTATAGCCCAGGATCTTTTCAACCGCCTGGCTACCATAAGTGCACTTACCCTGTGCATCAACCTCCCAGATGAATTCCTGGGCGTTGTCAGCAATATCCCGGAATCTTTGTTCACTATCCTTCAACGCCTGGTCGGCGCGCTTGCGCTCGGTCACATCCACGAAAAAGCCCACGATGCATCTCCGCCCATGAATGACTGTCGTTGCGCCGCTAATGTCGGCATAGAAGATTGTGCCGTCTTTCCGCAGACATGGAATCTCAGGTGACAGTGAACTGCCTTTTTGTTTCTGGCGCTCCATTCCAGATTTGATCTCATCTTGTGCCTCCTGAGGGTGAATTTCCATAATTCCCAACCGCAGTAACTCTTCCTTTGAATATCCAAACATCCGGCATATGGATGGATTAGCATCAATAAACCGATGCGTTTCAATATCCGTTGCCAGGATGCCTTGCGAGCTTCCTTCAAAAAGAGTCCTGTACTTTCCTTCCGACTCCCTCAGCTCATCCTCCGCTTGCTTGCGCTCGGTGATGTCGTGATTCACACTGACATATCCATTAATCTGTCCGCTCTCATCGTGGAGTTCAATGGTAGACACCTCGACGGGAAACCGTGACCCATCTCTACGCACCTGAGTCGCTTCACCACGCCAGCGTTTTGCCTCGGTTATTGTACGCCTCATCGCCTCCACTTTCTCTTCGGGCCATTCGGTGCGCGTGATTTCCATTAAATTTCGTCCAAGGACTTCATCCGAATTCCAACCGTAAAGAGCCTTAGCTGCCGCGTTCCAGGCGGTTATCCGGTATTGGGAGTCGGAGGCGATGATGGCGTCATTCACGTTCGCCAGCAGATTGGCCTGGTAACGCAAGCGCTCTTCAGCGAGCCTGCGCTCAACCCGCAGTTGTTTATCTTCCAGCGCGTGGCACACCGCCTGTCCCAGCCGCCCCATGCGGTCTTTCACCAAATAATCGGCCGCGCCCAGACGCATGGCCTCCACAGCAGCCTCCTCGCCAATAATGCCGGAAACGATAACGAAGGGAATATTCTGGCCGCCTTCGTTCGCCAACTGCAGAGCACGCAAACCGCTGAACTGCGGCAGCGACCAGTCAGCCAGGATCAGGTCGGGGTTTGTTTCGAGTCCCGCCAGGAAATCCGGCTCAGTCTCC
>CAZXPK010000083.1:5676-10717 GCA_964642565.1 uncultured Anaerolineaceae bacterium | reverse complement strand
CAGGATCAGGTCGGGGTTTGTTTCGAGTCCCGCCAGGAAATCCGGCTCAGTCTCCACGCGCTGCCAATCTGTGTCAAACCCTGCCCGGTGCAACTCGTGCAGCATTAACTCGGCATCAGCTGCCCGGTCCTCGACGATCAGAACTCGGATTGGAGTGGACATAATCACCTCCTAAAATTGTTGATTGCAGATGGCAGATTGTAAATTGAAGAATGCAAACCCAACTCTGCGATCAGAAATCTGCAATTTTAAATTTCAAATCTAAAAACTCAAAACACTGGCGGCTGGTTAAGCAGAAGCCAGTACAGACCCAACTGCCGTACAGTATCGGTAAACTTATTGAAATCCACCGGCTTGGTGATGTAGCTGTTGACGCCCAACCGGTAACTTTCAACAATATCACGCTGCTCGCGCGATGAAGTGAGGACCACCACGGGAATCGAACGCGTGCGCTCATCGGATTTGATGCGCCGCAGCACTTCCATCCCATCCACTTTGGGCAATTTCAGGTCGAGCAGGATCACCTTCGGCGTGTTGTTGGGGTCGCGTCCCACAAAAGTCCCGCTACTGAAGAGGAATTCAAGCGCCTCGGCGCCGTCGCGCACGACGTGAATGTGGTTGGTGAGCTTGTTTTTCTTAAAAGCGTGGAGTGTCAATTCCACATCGTTGGGATCGTCTTCAATCAGTAGAATTTCGATATAATTATTGATCATTGTATGCCTCCTCCAAGAGTGAAGTAAAATGCAGCGCCTTTATCCAATTCCGCCTCGGCCCAGATGCGCCCGCCGTGGCGGTGGACGATACGCTGAACGATGGCCAGGCCAACGCCAGTGCCTTCGTACTCTTCGGCGCGGTGCAGTCGCTGAAAGACGCCAAAGAGTTTATCCTTGTATTGCATGTCAAAGCCCACGCCGTTATCTTTGACGAAGTAAATGGTTTCGCCAGAACCTTGGGTAGGTTCGGAACCTTTGGAAGTTTCACACCCAATCTCAATCCGGGCTGTCTCCCGCTTGCGCGTGAACTTGAGCGCATTGGAGAGCAGATTGACCAAGATCTGTTTCAGCAGGATTGGGTCGGCCTGGCAGGCGGGCAGGTCACCAACGATGAATTCCACTTGCCTCCCTTCCTGTTCAGCGCGTAAATCGACCAGCACTTCCCGTACCAGTTTGGCTGGAGTCACCTTCTGCTTGTTCAGAGGTCTGCGGCTGAGACGCGAGAAAGCCAGCAGGTCTTCGATCAGACGCTCCATCCGTTGGGTGTTGTCGTGCAGCAGGCCCAGGTAGCGCTGGACCTCAGTGGGGAGGCCTGAGGTATATTCTTCGAGCAAAATGCGCGAAAAGCCATCTATTGCCCGTAGCGGGGCGCGCAGATCGTGCGAGATGGTGTAGGAGAAGGCTTCCAGCTCCTTGTTGGCAGCTTCCAATTCCGCGGTACGTCCCTGGAGCGTCTCATACAACTGTGCGTTCTGCACCGCAATCCCTAATTGCTGACCGATAGTTGTCAGCAATACCAGTTCTTCCGGCGGAAAGGCGCGGGGACGGCGCGCTGACAGGTTCATCGCACCCATAGCTTGACCCGCTGACAAGAGAGGTATACTCACCGACGATTGAATTCCCTCACGAAGAATGTGGGGAGCCAATCGCGCTGTTGGATAATCCTGGACCTCGAGCACCAGCAGCTTCTGCTCAGCGACAGCTTTTCCTGACATGCCCTTTCCAAATTTAACCTGCCGGAGGTCCCTGGCAGTCTCGTCTGAAACGCCGCGCACCACACGCAATGTTAATGTCTCGCCGTCTGGCTCCAGCAGGTATATACTGCCAATTTCAATTTCCAGGGCTTCCAGCGTCACATCAATGGCATTGTTCAGTCTTTTCTCCAGTTCCATTGATTCTGTTATGGCTTGGCTGACTGCGTAAAGAATAGAGAGTTCGCGGTTGCGTCGGCGGAGCTCTCCATACAGGCGCGCTTTCTCCACCCCGATGCCAATCTGCTGCCCCAAGGTGACCAGAACCTCCAGATCAGCGGCGTCGAAGTAGTGTGGGCTGACCGCTTCCAGGTTCATGACCCCGATCACGCCGGTATGCCCGACGAGTGGTACGCTGGCTGCTGACCGTATACGCTCCTTTTCGACATAAGCACGCAATACCCCTGGGTACTCTACCAGGCTGTTTATGGTGACCAGCTTGCCTGTTTGCGCTACCTTCCCAGCCAGACCCTCACCCAGCTTCAATCGGTTGAAGACGCGAACGAACTCATCGTTCAGGCCTCGATGGACTGCCATCACCAGCTCGCCAGCTTCTTTGTCGAGTAGCAGTATATTACCCGCTTCAATACCCAACAGCCGCAATGATTCGTCCATAGCCCGGTTGAAGATCTCGTCCACGTCCAGCGATTGGTTGACGATGTTCGCCACGGCATTGAGCACGGACAAATTGGAAACTCGGCGACCCAACGCCTCTTCTACACGCTTGCGCTCCGTAATTTCGCTTTCAAGTTGTATGTTTACTGATTGGAGTTGCGCCGTGCGGTCACGGACGCGCCCTTCCAGTTCCTCATTAAGTTTGCGGATTTCCTCCTCCGACTTTTTGCACTCGGTGATATCGGTTTGTTGGCATTCTTGTTCAGCCCGTTTCCATTCTGCTTCCCTGGACTGATAGGACTTGAGCTCACCCCGTAGGGTGTCTATTTCCTGAATTAGCTCGGCCTCACGTTGCATATCCATGATCCACACTCCAATAGCTAATACGAATAAAGCGGATTAGATATACTCCGGCAGACTGAGCCCAGTGTATCAACGCTGATTGAAAGATTATGTTGGCCGGCGGGGGTGTAGGGGAGCCTGTCGAATTACAGGCGGTCATCATCTAGGTCAAAAAGGATAGATTCAATTTTTGGATTTTCATATTCATCGAGGTTGCACAATTTGTACCATTCCAGAGAAAAGAGAGTCTATGGTTCATCCCCTTTCCTCGAATTGCGAAATCGTCAACACGCCGTTTGACCAGATGTAACGAGAATAAGATAATCAGTGACTACTTGATTTAAAAATATAACTTCCAACACAGTAATCTGACTAGACAATATTAGTCTAGCATGAATTTTAAATTTCTGTATAGGATTACCGGTCTACGAATGTAACGATGTAGATCCGGTAATTACGATCGGTTTCCTCGGGGGCTTTTATGGAGGCAGTCATGACTGGAATAACAATCCCAGGGATGCCCGACCGAGATCAGCCCGGTGCTAGTTCCTACTCACACTGCTCCCGTGATATGGAATTAGTGTATAAGGCAACACCTAGGAGTTAGAAGGATATCCAGTGGATGGAGTAACGAGAAGCATAGTAGCCCACCACCGGGTTAATTGTCGATTTGGAATGCGATGAAGGAGAAATAGATCGAAGTACATTTCATTCAAACCCAACGCTTCGACCCTGGCAGCCAGTCTGCCGGGGTCGGGGCTTCCTTTGCTTTCTGAGCAAATCTACCTGCACTTTTACAATGAGAAAGACCCGTTCTAGCGTGAATGCGGGCTTTATGCCCATGCAACTGTTCGGGTTCAATTGGCTTGGGGCACGGTGAGCATGCTTCGTGACGGTTTATGCCAGCCAGGACACGTAATCGGCCTGCAGTGCTCTCTTTCCATAATTCTTTACTTTTCTCTGAATATACTAGTACTTGAAATTTCAAACACTGATTATGAGGCGCAGCCACCAATATCCATTTCATAAAAAACATATCCAGATTATCCCGTTATGGGTATATTTATCCAATATGTCTTCTGAATCCACTGATTATTTTCCCATCTGCAACACAATGGCACCATCGTGGGAGAAAAGTGGGAAGAAGATAATTTATAAAATCAACGAAGGAAGGCATCCTGTGCCCCGGCCAGAGGAGAAGAGTAAAAGATCTTCGAAATTCAATATCGTTATCCTCACCAGATATGCAGTTAGTTTCAATTCAGGCCCCCAAAAAACGCAATCTTCCTGTTAGTTTTAGATCAACCTTTCATACAATCTGATCATAATGCCAGGCTACTTCTGAGTGTGAACATCGGAAACCAGCAGTTGCAGGTCTTGCAATTCTTTCCTATTGTCTTTTGCAAATCTGCTTTATTATTTTCGAAATAATGATAATGAAAAGTAATTACACGTTCTAATTTCGCTAATAAAAATTCAGCATCGCTTATAAATCGCATTCCATCGCCATTCATGAGTGTAATCCAGAGTATGTGATTGTTCTAAGGACCAAATAATATTCATCGGCAATATATTAGATACCCGGGCAAGTCAATAATATGATCGAGTGGAGGAAATTTCACTCGATCATATATGTTTTTTACCTTAATATTGTATTTATAGATTTTAAAGGATTGCGATCCTTAAAATCCTAATAATTTTTTAGGCGCTTGTTAGTTTCAATATACAGCCTCACATTATCTGACAATCATCGGCAGGAAAACATTATTTGTAATAGGAATAACCGTGAAGGTGACTCCATTCGACGTCCCACCTCCCGGGGTAGGATTGAATACGGTCACGGTCGCTGTACCTGCAGATGCAATGTCGGCCGCGGTAATACTGGCCTGCAGCTGGGTGGCGGATATATAGCTGGTCGTGCGGTCTGTCCCATTCCAGCGCACTATGGATGAGCTGAGGAAGTCCGTCCCGTTCACCGTCAGTGTGAAGCCCACACCTCCCGCAGTCGCAGACGGAGGATTAATGTTAGTGATCGTCGGGATTGGATTGTTTATCGTGAATGTGGCACTGTTGGATATCCCACCACCCGGGGTAGGGTTGAAAACGGTCACGGTCGCTGTACCTGCCGATGCAATGTCGGCTGCGGTAATACTGGCCTGCAGCTGAGTGGCGGACGCATAGCTGGTCGTGCGGTCTGTCCCATTCCAACGCACTATGGATGCGCTAACGAAGTTGGTGCCGTTCACCGTTAGTGTGAAGCCCACACCTCCCGCAGTCGCAGACGAAGGATTAATGTTAGTGATCGTCGGGATTGGATTGTTTATCGTGAATGTGGCACTA
>CAZXPK010000083.1:0-5576 GCA_964642565.1 uncultured Anaerolineaceae bacterium | reverse complement strand
AGGATTAATGTTAGTGATCGTCGGGATTGGATTGTTTATCGTGAATGTGGCACTATTGGATATCCCACCACCCGGGGTAGGGTTGAAGACGGTAACGTTCGCTGTACCCGCTGAAACAATGTCAGCCACGGTGATGCTGGCCTGCAGCTGAGTGGCGGATACATAGCTGGTCGTGCGGTCTGTCCCATTCCAGCGCACTATGGATGCGCTAACGAAGTTGGTGCCGTTCACCGTCAGTGTAAAGCCCACACCTCCCGCAGTCGCAGACGGAGGATTAATGTTAGTGATCGTCGGGATTGGATTGTTTATCGTGAATGTGGCACTATTGGATATCCCACCACCCGGGGCGGGGTTGAAGACGCTAACGTTCGCTGTGCTCGCTGAAGCGATGTCAGCCTCGGTGATGCTGGCCTGCAGCTGAGTGGCGGACACATAGCTGGTCGTGCGGTCTGTCCCATTCCAGCGCACTATGGATGAGCTGATGAAATTCGTCCCGTTCACGGTCAGCGTGAAGGTTGGACCACCCGCAGTCGCAGACGAGGGATTGATGTTCGTGATCGTTGGGACGGGATTAGTGGGGACTGATGTTGGATGCACAACACTGACCGACAAAAGTTCCAATCCTGAATAACTTCCACCCCAGGGCATGGTATATGTATGGGCTGGATTATTGTCCCAGGTATCCCGGATATAGATCGTAGACCCATCATAACCGTAACCAACGATGGAATGCCCGGCAAGATTAAGCAGCACAGGATACCCTGCATCAATTTCCGCCTGAAAATTGACCAGTGAAAATCCCCCAGAAATTTTATTATCCGTTTTCTGGTTATAACAATCACTTATGGTATAGCCCCTGGCTTCATAAAAGAGTTTCCTGCCATATGTTCCATCTCTATTGGCAATGCCATAACCTTCCATAGCACTGCAGGTCAGCATAGCGTTGCTACTAGTATAATTATAAAATGCTGTGCTTCCATCTGTATTGTTGTAAGGTGTTGCAGATTGACTGGTCTTCATGTAGTCACCGATGGCAGTTTCCCAGGTGTGCTGAATCCAACCGTTGGTAATGTATGGATCGTTTGCAGAACTCCCATAGCTTACCCAGTAATCATCGATCGAGCCGCGAGTTGCTCTACCGTCCACCCCATTATGAGAAGCGATCAATGGATTGTTCGGATAGGTCACGAATCCATCCGACCAGGTCGCCCAGGAAGTGTCAGTTGTAGGCATTACACCGCCATCCGTGGGACCTGTATACATATTTGGATACGCTCCGCGGTCAAAGTATGCAGCGATCATTGCCCCTGAAACTGCTGAACATCCGAAAACCCAATTGTAAGAAGGAAAATCAGGCAAAATCACTGCATTGATTGAGGGCATAATAGAAGCAGCACGTTCAGCCTCATACCCAATGGGAGGATAAGGTGGTCCATTGATGATATACCCTGATAGTTGTGTCCCATCTGATAGGGTTGTATGCTCCACCGAGAAATACGGATTGATCACTTCGATGAGGGGCGTCTCGGTCACGGCCGATTCTGAGGCAGGTGTATCGGTGGGGATATCCTGGGCATACGCTTTGCTCCATAAATTACTGCTAGCACTGAAAAAAAGTACTGTCACCACCAGCAGAGTAAATAGGACTCTATACTTAACAGCAGCACTATTGTTCATTTTTTCTCCTTATAATGAGATAATTGGATTAAGGCATGTAAACTCTTTAAGCTTGAAATTTAAAAAACTGATTTTTACGAGCAGGAATCATTTCTAATTATATACTTGAGTATAGTAAGATACAACCGTTTATATTATTTTGAGGACCTTTCTACAATGATTTTACGTCTCAGTATTGGATGACATTTATAGGAGGTAAGTACATGTTCAAATTCACTCAATTTCTAGCTATTATGACAGCAATGTGCTTCTTGCTCATAGCCTGTGGGGGTATCGCTTCAAGTACCGGGGGGAAAAACGTGGTAATCACGCCAGCCATCAAGGGAAATTCAGCAAGTCTGAATGTTGGAGACACATTAGAAATTCAAATACCAACCATCCCAACTGTAGGGTTTGAATGGGAAGCGCAAGATCTCGACACGACTATCCTGCTTCAGAAAGGCAGTGCTGTGTACACTGAGGATTCTAGTCCGAATGCGGCTGGAGGGATTGTGACGCTTACATTTGAAGCGGTTGGTGCAGGTAAAACAACCTTAAATCTGTTATATGTAAATTCATCGTCCAATGAGTTCCCTTCTTTGTCTACGGATTCGTTTGGGATGATTGTTGAAGTGAAATAAAGTGAAGCAACCTCCATGCCTCTTTTGCTAAAGCTGTGGCTCGGGTAGTAATCCACGCCTGGCAAGCTCACCCGCAAGCTGCGGAGGGCTGTGGAAATGGATGGTTTGAAAACCCAGGGCTTGGGCCGTGGCAATGTTGGCAGACGAATCATCAATCAGCAGGCATTCATCTGCCGGCTGACCAACTTGCACCAAGAGCAATTGGAAAATGCATGGGTCGGGTTTGGCAATCCCCACCTCCCCTGAAATGACGATGCCCTGGAACCAGCCCAAGAATTCGTATCCTGGACGCACCAGGTAAAATTTCTCTGCTGGCCAGTTGCTTAATCCAAACAGGGAGAAGCCCTGTGTCCACAGGCAGTGCAGGATGTCCACCGTTCCAGGGATAGCCCCCTTGAGAGATTCCAGGTAACGTTCATCGTAAGCTCGGATCAGGTCGCAGTACTGCGGGTGGCGGGCGCACAGCTCGGCAATGGCCACCGAGAAGGGTCTTCCGGCGTCTTGCAGATGGTTCCATTCATCGAAGCTGATTTCAGCCAGGAAGCGCTCCATTCCCGGCTCGTCGTTGCGAAACAGCTTGCGGTATAGGTAGCGCGGGTTCCAGTCCAACAGCACGCCGCCAAAGTCGAAGATGATGGCAGGTGGGTGGGTGTTGATTGTGGATGTTTTCATGGCGGCTATTGTAACATTGGATGCAGATGGCATTGGGATACGCATAGGGGTGGATGGCTGCATCTCCACACTTGGGCTGTGGGTATCAGTTTAACTTCTAACCACCTTACCAGATGGTGATAACCCTTAGGCCTAAAGGCAAAGGATTTTTTGCTCACCCCAAGCATCCTTATTCACTGTAAAGGCTCTACTCCGCTGCTAAGGGCGAAGATTCTATCCTGTTTGCCCTCGTATCGCGCGTCCTGAGAACTATGCGACATTAAAAAAAGTGGTGCAGTTCATCGTTGGATGTTGGTAGAGCTCACTCATCAACGAAAATCCGCCTATGAAGGCGAATTAACCACACTCGCCCAATATAAACCGATCTGAATTGCAAACAGGGTGGCCAGGCAGATCGGAATGACCTCCAACGAGATGTGTCGCGCCAGGATGCCGATAAGACTGGGAATCGAGGCCCCTCCCAGGCCGGCTGCCGCCATCTGCATGCCAATCGTGTTGGCAGCAAATCGCACTCCAACCCGATGGCTGGTTCCTGAGACCAACCCCGGGAATATGGGTGCGATGGCGAAACCGATCATGCCCACAGCAACAAGGTTGGCCACCAGACCTGGATTCCACCATAGCAGGACAGCCCCCAACAGCGCACCGGCTAGGCTGCTAAACACCAGCTTGTTCACCCCGATTTTCTTAATGTACAAGCCCGCTATCACCCGCCCGACCGTGAACATTGCCCAGTAACTGCCTGCTAAAAGACCAGCAGTCTCAGGCTGCACACCGCGCGATTCGGTCAGCAGCGTGTAGGCCCACGTACCTAGAGCGATCTCAGAACCAGTGTATAGGAAAAACTGGAGCAAGCTCAACCAGACCTGCGATTGGCGTAAGGTTTCACCCAATGATGTCCGATAATCCATCAGGCGCTTCGGCTTTTCAACATCAACAGGGTCGCCATTTTGCATCCACATCGGCAGGGTGAGCGTAAAACATATCGCCAGCAGAAGCTGTACACTGCTGACTGAGATATAACCAACCCGCCAGGATTGAAAAGCGCTTAGGGCAATAGTCATGATTAGCGGGCCTGAGGTTACACCGATGCCGTAGCTCGCATGCAGCCACTGCATCAACCCTTCTCCAAAATGAGCCGCCACATAGGTGTTCAGCCCCGCATCGATCGCGCCCGCCCCCAGGCCGGCCAGTACACCCAGGGAAACCATCATCCACCAGGAGGGCACAAGGGTATAGCCGAGCAGGGCTACGCCCGTCAGGGCACAGCTCACAGCCAGCACACGTCCGACACCCAGCAAGGCGATCAGCCGGCCGCTTAAAAAGCTCGAGGTCAAATATCCGGCTGTAGAAACAAACAGTAGGCTTCCCAGCGCATCCATCGGGATCGAAAAACTCCCCCGAACCGATGGCCAGGCCACCCCCAGCAGGCCATCCGGCATGCCCAGCGCTATGAAGGCGACATAAGCCAGGATGATCAAGCCTAATTTCGGATGGTTTTTAATTCTATTCAGGATTTTCATGCTAATTTATTTGAGAGCTGTGGCCACCAGTGTCCTTGCCGTGAATATGGCATTAGTATATCCAATGTATCCATAAATGTGGGCAGTTTTTTCCAACATTTCTTCTGAATCCACCGATTAACAGCCCATCTGCACCACAACTGCACCATTGGGGGATATATCCTAAGAAGATCATTTTTCTAATCATCGAGGGAAAGGCAGCCCGCAGCTTTGTCCATAAGGAGGGACCAAAGTTCATTGACAAACAAACTGGATCAGTAATAGCAAACTACTTCGGCGTTGTCCCTGACTCAGACTATCCTACCATCCTCTGGAAGGACCGTGTATTTGAGTAGTTATGGCTTGGCAAGAAGGGTAAGATCGATTTAGGCGAACCAATAGAGTAAAACATAGGTATATACAAACCAGTTCTGGATACTCTAAGGACTCTCTCCATAAAGAGGATCACGAGGACAACTCGATTGAATGGTTCAATGAGAATCAGGAATGACAAGTGTGGACGTCTGCGGTAGATTGGTCATTGTCACCTACCAACCCGTTGAACCTGACCCGGCATGCAAGCCAGAGGGATGAGGCAACACCAAACACGCCCACCCACGAGCATTCTGGCTTAGGGTTATCAGAACCTCATCATCTCAAGGGAGGATGTGGCTAATGCCTGGATCTGCCCCTATGGATGAAAAGGCCAGCTCAACTGATGACAAAACTCAGAATATAATGATGCCGGGTTTGAAGGCAGGTGTGGAGGCCTAGGTCTCTACATGTTTAGATATTTAAGAAGCTCAAAAACCAACATCGCAGGCCAGACGAGGCCTTTCAAAAAACCCAATACGCCAATCCAGAATGTGGTGGCATGGCCGATGAAATATACCCACGCGCCAATGAGACCCAATCCATACACTGCCCCTGAAGCACCATTGTGGTGAATCACTCTTGGTTTCTGATACACTTATTCATTCGGGTTAGGTTCGATGGTCATTTTTTTCTCCTTATAGCATTATCATGTGCTAAGTAGTCGGTCACGCTGATTAAGATGGAACGAAACTTGCAATCATCAGGGCAAAGGAGACCCTGGAGATGCCCA
>CAZXPK010000082.1:14874-16104 GCA_964642565.1 uncultured Anaerolineaceae bacterium | reverse complement strand
CTTCCTCTAGTCCCTTCAGCCGAAGAATAATCGTTTCGAATCGTTTTTTTTTGATCCAATCCCTGGTAAGTACTTATTGGTGCTTCTCCCCTCCTGATCCCTCCTTACCAACCCTGATGGCTCGACCCCTGCTGTCTCCCGTGGCGTATATATACCCATTCATACGGTTTATGACCCCCAGCTGCCCCCCGCAGTGATCCTCACCTGGGTACAGCTGCGAGACCTGGCTTGGGGTAGATTTCATCGACCTCGAGGCGCACCAGCTTGAAAATGACTGCTTCCAGCAGGGTAAGTTTGATCCGCAAGCCCGGAGCGGGTTGTCAAACCAGTTTGAAAACGTTGGCTGTCCCCACCGGGTGATTGAGCTGCGCCAATAAGCCCGGCATATCCAGGAGGGTGAAGCGGCGCGTGAGTGTGGGGGGGAATACCTGCCTCACCCCGAGCGCCTGCGCTATGCTGCATGGGCTACCCAGCCATGACTAAAATCAGATATAGCTTTTCAAGTTTTGAAGGAATGCATTCCATACGGGAACCAACCTATCGATTTACCCCCGGTCGTACCAACTGCATCAAGCGGGTCAGGCAACAGCCTGCCCAGCCTGTGCTGAAACCTCGCCGGTTAAAGCCACACCGCCTGCGTTGTGATTGCGGTGAGCTGGCCGTTACCGTGCTCGAGGTGCGGGTGGGTAGTGATCCGCAATACACCATCCGCCTGCCTCTTTGCCCGGCTTGCCTCGCCCTGGAGCAGAGCTTCCACAGCGGGGGCTAACTTTGGACTTCCTGCTCCTCTGGCTTCGGGTGCTGCACCTGCCAGATGAGGTAACCTAAATACGCCCAGATCAGCAGGAACACCACCCCTACCCCCGTAATCAGGATGGGATTGGTTTCCTCCTTCATTTGGACATACGAGCTGCTGGTATCCTTGAAGAAGTTGTTGATTTGGTTCCTGATGTTGGTTAACTGGTCGAAATTGGACGTGTACTGTTCATTCACCGCTACCAACCCCTGGGTGGCATACATTTCCAGGCGGTATTTGCAGTCCACGTCCACGCACTGCTGCCCCATGGATAGTGCCTGTACACCGGCCGTGGTCTTTGAGTTCAGGGTAATGATACCCAATATGCTCTGTCGTACCACACAATCCACCTCACCGGACGCTAGTCGGTCACAACGGAATATCTGCTCCCTGCCAGCCGTGGCCAGCGTGACGAGCAGGATGATCAGGGTCAC
>CAZXPK010000082.1:13320-14774 GCA_964642565.1 uncultured Anaerolineaceae bacterium | reverse complement strand
GCCATAAAAATCACTTGCCCCCACTGTGGAAAGGTTCGCAGCCTCAACCCGGCTATCTTCGGTGGAGTCAAAGGACCACCCAGCGTAGCCCTTGAAAAAGCTTATCAAAAGAAACGCTCCTCCGTAGTCGAGCCTGGACGACTATCAGGCAGCTGGGTCAATCTCAAATGCCCCAATTGTGGCAAGTCATATCAATTCAATACCAAGACTCACCGGGCACGTGTAAAACCCGCCCGATCAATTGGATAGAATACTGGCTGTCATTACCGACAAACCTTTTTTACCACCTGGTTAATTAAATAAAAAAAACCCGCCGAAGCGGGTTTCTTTCGAAAATAAATTAATGAACTGGGAAAGCAGCCACGATCGAACTATACATGTTGGATACCGCGGTTCCCATTAAATCAATCATGAAGACAACTACAATTGCTAATAATATGATTAATAATGCGTACTCGACCATCCCTTGACCTCGCTCTTTTTTATGAAATAGCATGAAGCTCCACCTCCTTTCCTTCAGAGCCCCAGATCCTGCTGATCACAGCTTAATTCTCAGTGTGCATCGGGCTGCCAGAAAATGAATGGGGAGAGCGAGAATATTATAAAATAAAATGGAAAATGACCCGCGGCGTATACCCAATGCGTTGGAACTGCTATGATCAGATGATGATATGCTATTATTTTAGCGTAAACTGCAGGAAAAATCAACTGTATTTGCCCGAAACTTACAAATCTGTATGTAGATTTCAATAATTTTATCTACTTTAACGTTCAAACGGCAGAATGTTCAGACATTCCGGGCATGCGACATCCTTTTTAGTTCTTACCGAGCCATTCGTTGCATCCAATGCAACCATCGTCTCATGTAAGGGTTATCATAAAAAATATTGGAGGTGAATCATGTTAGCACGCATTATTGGTGTTTTCAAGCTTAGCGCTCCGACCTTCGAGGAGATCGAACACAATACCAATCTGACTTTACCTGCACGGTTATCGTATTACTGGTCTCTTTGGTCAGCGGGGTGGGCAATGGATTTTTCAACATTTATTCCGATAAACCCTTTTTCAGTGGGTTTATCAGTTCTTTGATCAGTGGGATCCTCGGTTGGATCATCTGGTCGTTAGTCACCTGGTTCGTTGGGACACGTTTTTTCAAAGGGCAAGCTGACCCGGGTGAGATGCTGCGCGTGATCGGGTTTGCCTATTCCCCCTTGCTGCTTTCCATCATCCCATGCGTGGGTGGGATAATTGGGCTAATCTGGGCAATTGCAGCTGGTTTCATCGCCATCCGCCAGGGCTTGGATCTGGATAATACCAAAGCCTTTTTCACCGTGGTCATAGGCGCCCTCTTTTACGTCATCCTGATGGCGATAATAAACGTCATTTTATAGAAGATAGGCCTGGGCTATCCACTTTCCCAAGGTTGGGGCGCTGCTGCGCCCCTTTGGGAACTG
>CAZXPK010000082.1:0-13220 GCA_964642565.1 uncultured Anaerolineaceae bacterium | reverse complement strand
CCTGGGCTATCCACTTTCCCAAGGTTGGGGCGCTGCTGCGCCCCTTTGGGAACTGTTATACTCACTTCAGGGCGCACATTTTGCGCTCATTGTAACTTACTTAAAATGGTAATACCCCCTATATGCACAGGTTTGGCACAGCAGCTTGCCCTCCACCACCGCCTCCCGCGCGTTGATCACTTCTTCTCCACAATTTAAGCAATGTGCCCGAACATTCTGGTGGCTGACGGTCTGTGTTGGTGGAATCTGCCGCGCCACCCTTTGAAGACTGAACAACTCCTCATCCGGCATAACCTGGTAGCCTTTAGGCTGGGCGAAATAACGACGTTTCTCCTGCGGTGCATAGATAAGCACTCGCGTCCTGACGTCCGATCTCGGTGCCAACCTTACACTGTTTCCGGTCTTTAGGTTCGTAAAGGTGGCTGCAATTTTCCCCAGGTCTTCAACCCTGAGTGTGCGATGACCTACCGTTGCACCCGTCGTCCCCAGGATGCCATCTGCAAAACACCCATCGTCTCGATGAAAACTAGTGCTGTCTTGGTAGTCACCGGAGTCTTTATCCCCAAAGCTGCCAATCCTGCTAATCCCATACGCACCCCCAATACCTGTCTGGGGCATATGTGACTGTGTTCAGAGGCGCTTTTCTGTAGAAGGGTGGATAGATGGGAAGACATACCGACCTCGATAAACTCAACGCATATACAGGATCAAGTGATTTTGTGCATTCACTTCAACCCGCAAGGCAGTCAGTGGACGTGAAGCTGGTCCATTCCGCAGGCTGCCATCGGGCAGGAAGCGTGACCCATGGCAAGGGCAGGCGAACCCATCACTGGTCATGGTGACGATACAACCCAAATGTGGGCAAACCAGGCTGATGGCACGATATCCCTGGCTGTCGTGGATGATGATTGCTTGTGCTGTCGGGTCTGGGGTGCGTGAACCAAGCGGGTAATCGGTTGTTACTCCCAGGTCATATTGGCTGGGAGGGCTTTGCTCACTTTGAAAACTAATAAATCGTCCCAGCATACCCAAACCGAGCAATGTGGAGCCTGCCAGGCTGCCCTTCACCAACCAGCGCAGGAAGATACGCCTGGATAACGGATTATCTTTGGGTGGCATGGCATTCATGGCAATAACGTGCTTCCTGCTGGTCTGGTTTTTGCTGGCAGGTGCTGCCCATTACCGGTTTGAAAGTGAAGCGATCACCGGAAGCCTTGGAGAACAGCTCATATGTCGGAGTAGCCCCATCCTCTCCTGGCACCACCCGGATGTTCCATAGTGGCTCACCTTTATCGGTCATCAAAATGGTATCACCCACTTTCAAATCCAGCACCGGGTTGAGGAAAGCCAGGCGTAGAGCAAGGTCGTTTTCATCGGTGATTGTGTAAGTGAGGGGCAATGAATCAAGTGTGCCGTGACAGGTTTTACAGCGTACGTATTGGATGTCTTTCTTGCTGCTGTAGATGTGCCCATCACCCATGGCCTCCTGGCGTGTATGGCAATCCTCACAGTCCAGAGTCCACTCACAGCGGGTGAACTCTGCGATGGGCTGGTAATAGTCGTGCAGGCGATCTGTTGGAGCATCCTCACGCGGGTGGAATTCCATATCCGACAGGCTGTAATTGCCCAGGTTATGGCATGCATTACATTGGGTATAAGGCATGGAGGTGGTTAAACTATGCACCTGGGTGCCATCATTCCTCGGTTTTGGCGAGTGGCAGGCAGAACACCCACTCCAGCGGTTATATCCTTCCCCTTCCATAGGTTGTGCGGAGAGATGGCAAGAAAGGCAGTTACTTCCAAATATCTGGAGAGCTGGCGAGCTTTCTGCGGTCGGGTCAAAAGCTACCAAACCATCAATGGCATAAATCCCCATACGAGCGGTCAGGTCAGGTTGGGCACCAAAAGCGTATCGTACCTGGGCAATTGAACCGGCGTACGTGGCTTGCAAGCTGGTAGTTACGCGCTGGATGTGGTCACGGTTGACCTGTGGGGTACCGCTGTGGCACATCTCCCCCCCACAGGAGGCCTCCACCACCGATAGATCTGATGGGTTGGCACCACCACGCATGGTGCTGTGTGCCAGGTCTGCTGTCAGAGCCAATGGTTCACCCCCATGGCACAGCACACAGCCGAAGGTTTCCACCGGATGTGACTGGCTGATCTCGGGTAGGTCTCCATGGCAGGTCAGACAATATTCCACCTGCCCGGTAATCGTTGGGGTGATACCGATCGGTTTGAGGTTGCGATTTTGCTGCCACACCACAAAACCGGAAGCCACAAAGAGTAATAGGGAAGCAAGGAAGAAATGCCGGTGCATATCAGTGGAGCAGAGCGAGCAAGGTGAGCAGGATGATCCCCCCACCCAGGATGGCAACCAATATCTGCACGTTCCGCCCACCCCGCGGAAACCACCTGCCTAGCTCAGTAGGTGAAATGCGCTGTGGTGTGATATACGGCACCAGCGCCACGATCAACAACGCCCCAAGCGGGATGAGTACTCCATAAATGAATGGGTCTCCCAACCTGAGCAGCTGTTGTACCCACAGGAAAAACCATGGAGCCAGGCTCTCATTGGTCGATGTAGCGCCCACTTGGATGCCCGGAGCCAGAGGTGCAGGGACCAGGATCGCCAAGCCAACGAGCACGATTGCCGCCCATAACATTGCCAGCCCCTCTCGGCGAGCCAATTCCTTACGCGGGATTCGTGCTGGGTTAGAACGTGCTTCGGGTGGGGGTACAGCGATCCCACCGTCACGTCTGACTCGAAAAATGTGCCATACTCCGATGATGATTAGGATTAGTGTTAGCCCGAATAAATGCCAAGCGTAGAAGCGAATCAGGGTTCCCACCCCAATCTGACTTCCACCCACCAGAGCTGAGTACAGCTGCTCACCCAACAGAGGGATCGACCGTACCAGGTTTGTACCCGCCACCAGCGCCCAATGCACACCTTCATCCCAGCGCAAGACGTAACCAGTGAAATCCATGAACAGGCAGATGATCAGCAGGGACAACCCCAGCAGGTAATTAAGCCGGCGGGGGGATAGGTAAGCCCCGGTGAAAACCACCCGTAACAGGTGCAGCACCGTCACCAGGATCAGCAGCTGGGCTGACCAATAATGCAAATTACGCATCAGCCAACCAAATGGGACCAAAAAGGTCAGTTCCTGCACCGATTTCGCCGCTTGTTCAGGTGTGGGGATGTAATAAAAGGTCACCAGGATGCCAGTGAGCCCCACCACCAGGGTCAGGAAAACTGCGAGGCCTCCGGCACCCAACGTGTAGCGTAGTCGTGCCTGAGCAGCAGGGATCGTAGGCGGGTGCAGGTGGTCGTAAAAGGTTGGGCGCATGGGGGACGATTCTATGGCTGAAAAACCGCTCTTCGAAAGAGCGGTTCATCGGTGAGCATCATTCTTCAGTCAGGTCCGCTGCTCTCTTCGGTGATGGGTAGGGATTCCAGCACCTCTCGCTCCACCCGATCCTCCCACTCCAGCTCTTCTTTAAGCTTTTCGTTGTACCACTTCTCATGGTGGGCGCGTGCGTACCAGGCAGATACTTTACCTGAAAACATAGAGAAGAAAGCCTCTTTTTCTTCCGGGAAGACCGCCCCCATGTAGACATGGATGAACAACCATGCGACAATGGTGAATACGCAGATAAAGTGAATCGGCTGGGCGATCTGCTTGACGATGGGCGGGAACAGGCTCTTAAACACCATCACCGGTCCGCTAACCATGATTCCTATGGTGCACAGCACGACGAAATAGCTGTAGATCTTCTGTCCGGCATTATAGGCATCTTGTGGGGGGAGTTCCTTACCTTTCATGAAGCCCATCATCTGTAATGGTTTGGTCTTCATCCACTCAATATCGTCCCTATCCAGTAGCATGCGGTGTGCTGCGAAGGGAACGAAGTACTTGCGGAAGCCGACGAGGACGTTAAAGATAATCACGAAGATCCAGATGAAGCCAATGGTGTAATGAAAGCGGATCAGATTGGCATCACTGCCGAACAGGTTGCGGAACGCTTCCTGCCACCAAATTGGGGTGATCCCAAGCCTCGGGGAGGAGATGATTGCAATCCCGGTGGGCAGCAGCAACAGCCAGGAAGCCACGTTAAACCAGTGGGTCAGGATATTAGCCAGGTTATGTTTCTTGAAAGTCTTCTGGCGTAAGCGCTGGCGTTCCGGTAAGGGTATATTTTTAACGCTCATGATCAACTCCTTCTGTGCCACCTACTCCTCGAATTCCTTCTCTCCCTCCACCAGTTGCCTGGTGAAGAAGAATGCCTGCACCAGGAAAGTAGCTCCCATGGCAGCTGCCATGAGTGGGATAGCTACCTTCTTCCAACCCTCCTCGGCGATGGTGTATTGTGAGTCACGCGGCAATGTGGTTTGTGGCACCTGCCCGAATGTATCCGAGGATAGGATGCTTCCGGTCTGCGGCAGGTTGAGGTAGAAGATATTCGGGTTAGTATCGGTGTCATCTTTTTCGTAATCTAGCCTGGTTACCGATTTGGCATTCTGCAGTGCGATGGAGACTTCCGAATTGGGGTCGTTCAGGTCACCAAACATGCGTGCTTTCCCCACGCAGGTAGCTACACAGGCAGGCTGCAATCCAACATCAAGGCGTTGCACGCAGGCATTGCATTTATCCACCACCCCGCGTTTCTGGTCGATGTAACGCACGCCATAGGGGCAGGCTTCCACGCAGTAGCCGCAACCGATGCATGCTTCCTGGTCCACCAGAACCAGCCCGCTGACGGCATCTTTGTAAGTAGCGCCGCTAACGCATACCTCGGTGCAAGGTGGGTTATCACAGTGCATGCAGTTGTACGGCACGAAAGTACGGCTCAAGTTGGGATAGTCGCCCTGTACCTGCTGGTCATGCACCCAGATGCGGGTGTGATCCATCGGTACCAAGTTTTCCACGCTGCACGCCACCAGGCAAGCCCGGCAGTCAATGCATCGAGCAACATCAATCACGAAGGCATAATGGTTTTTCGTTGGCATATATAGCTCCTTTTTACGCCTTCTTCACCGAAACGAAGGTCTGGCTGAGAGCCTGGCCGCCGCTGATCGGGTCAGTATAGGTGACATGTAGCTGCGAGTCGGACGCGCCTACGCCATAGGCAGTGCGTAAACCCATCGAGAGATGACCGTATCCGGGGGTCAGGTAAACGCAGTCATTGCGAATGGCGGTAGTCACTTCCAAAGCCACCCTCACTGATCCGACCGGTGAGGTAACTTCGACCATATCCCAATCCTTAAGCCCAAGGTTTTCAGCAGCCTCAAGTGCCATCCACAGACGGGGTACATCCTGGTATTTATGCAGCAGCTGGTTGTTCTGCGTACCAAACTGGGTATGTTGACCCACCTTACCCGTCAGCAGGTAAAACTCACCGGCTTTGGGTTGCGGAGGCTCCTCCCATGTTGGCAAAGCAGGGTACCCGGCATTTGCCAGAGTTTCCGAATACACTTCGACTTTTCCACTGGGGGTGTCAAACTTTATCTCCTTAGGTTTTGTCTCTTGTGGTGGCTCAATATAACCATGCAAGCGAATCTCATCCAGGGTATAACCCAACGGTGCCAATTGCTGGCGAAGGTAGTCTTCCTCGTCGGCATACTGGAAGAAGTCAGTCAAACCGAGACGTTGACCGAGTTCCTTATAAATCCAAAGCGCCGTTTTGGACTCTCCCTGTGGCTCTATCACCGGCTGGCGGATAAAGACGCGGGTACCGGTCGGCTGCAAGGGATCGTAACGCTCCAGGTAGGAAGCCTCGGGTAAGACGACGTCGGAGAACCAGCCTGTGTCATTCATCAGGATGTCCACCGTAACGATGAAATCCATTTTATTAAAAGCCTGCAGTGTCTTCTGCCGGTCGGGTAGGGATAGCACCGGATTCTGGCGCGAGATGAACCAGCCATGAGCCTGGTAGGGCTGGCCTGTGAGAATGGCGTCACGCAATTCCTGGAAAACCCCCAGCTTTAATGGTACGAGAGGATATTTCCACGGTACACCATCCAACCTGCTGGCAGAGGCACGAGGATAAGCTGGTTGTGGGGGAACACCGAGAGAGATTCCTGCCGCCTCTGGGTTTTCAGCGATCAGACAACCATCAGATTCGAAGATATTTCCCACCATGGCATTAAGGATTGCGATAGCGCGTTCGGTTTGGAATGAATTGATGAAATTGGACGTACGCCAGCCGGGGTGCGCCAACGCATTCGGTTTAGCTGCTGCAAACTCATGTGCGATACGCCGAATGGTCTCAGCTGGGATGCCACATTTACTCTCGGCCCATTCTGGTGAATATTCAGCCGTGTGCGTGGGTAATTCATCACAGCCGAGGGTGAACTGTTCGACAAATTCACAATTTCCAAGTTTCTCTGTCGCGATGATGTTGATCATGGCAAGCAGAAAAGCCAGATCGGTGCCAGGCCGGACGGGGATCCACTCGCTGGCTTTGGAGGCCGTCTTGGTGAAGCGCGGGTCGAGATAGACTAATTTTGCTCCACGTGCCAGAGCGTCTATCATTTCAGTAGTTTCAGATGTCGAGATCGCCTCAGTGAGATTACGACCTACCAACAGGATATACTGGACATTATCGTAATTGCGTGCCGGTTCTTCGATACCATAAGTCAACAGGAACGCGGTGACCATAGCGTTGAAGCACAGGCTGCGCTGCGTACCGTAATTGGGCGAGCCAAATCCATACAATAGGTTCTCGAACAGTGGCTGGGAGAGGTTGTGGGTGGACGAGAACACCATCGCCTCAGGTCCGTAGGTGTTTTTGATCCTCAGCATGTTCTCAGCCACCATATCCAGGGCTTCGCTCCATGTTGCCTGGCGGAATTTGCCCTCTCCTCGCTTTCCTACGCGGATGAGCGGGGTAAGCACCCGGTCAGGGTCGTAGGTGTTCATCAGCCCCGATTGCCCTCTGGCGCATAGCTTGCCTTTGGAGTGCGGGTGTTCCGGATTGCCTTCCAGCTTCACCACCCGCCCCTCGACGACTTTGGCACGCACACCACAGCGCCAGACGCACATCTCGCACATGGTGCTGATGTACCCGCTGCCGTTGTCGTCCAATGCACCAGACTGGCGCGCAGCCCGTGCGACAGGTGGAGGAATGAACTGTCCCACCGCAAACGCTGAGGCGGCGGCGCCGCCCAGTTTTAGGAAACCATGTCGTGAGATCTCAGTATTTGGCATAATTTACCTTTCGACCTGTTTTACCAACTATTGGCGAACCGAGGCGAGTTGTTTATTCTCCCTTTTCTTTGCGTTGTAACCCTGCCCGCTCGATCAGGTAGAACAGGAACAGGACAACCAGGGTGAACAATAGTACCGTCAGATAGGGATTCAGATTCAACAAATCAGGAAGAACGACATTGCCAAGGTTTGCGATCTTGGAAATGGCGGGGAAAACCTTTGAGTAGGTCAGACCATACAGTACAGCACCAGCTAGGAAGCCCAACAGCCCAGGACCCATATAATCCAGCTTGCCTTCGCCGCTCCCGGCAGCGCAGGTGCCTGGTCAGTACCCGGCGCCCGCCATACCCACTCCAAAGATCAGTCCGCCAATCAGATTCCCCACGATGTATGTAGCAGGTACAGTGGGGAAGGTGACCCAACCCAACCCGCGGAAGGCGTATAGCCCGATCATCGCCACAACAATTGCGGTCATCATAAACTTGAGTATTGTCATATCGGTGAAACGGAACTGGTTGGCAATATTGTTATAGGATGTCAGGCCGGCTTTGTTAAGCGAAAACCCAAAACCAACACCTAGTACAAGTGCGACGATAACGCTAGAAACAGTCATGGTTTAATACCTCTTTCTGTAAATGATTAATGCGGTAATAATGCCGGTGATCATAAATCCCGCCATGAATAGGAATGCCGCGGGCACAAACAGCATGCCGCCTGAGATGGCCAAACCGCTGGTGCAGCCGCCAGCAATCCCAGCTCCGTATTGAACGATAATCGCGCCAACAAAGCCGATTACCCAGCGTTTCCAGGGCTGCGGACCAATGATGCGCTTCCATTGGGTATCATCGTTGAAGCGGAACTTGAAGCTATGGCTGGAGAGAGCACCCAGGGTTCCTCCGAAAAAGATTCCCACCAGCAAGATAACTGTCCAGGTGATCTCAGGGCGTATAACGGGCATAGCCCGCCCTCCCTCCACCCCCCAGTAGACGTTGCTGAACAGGCTTGAAGCGATTTTCTTGCCAATCAGGCCAACGATGCTTTCGAATGCCCCTGAAGCACCGAGCAGGGTGTTGGCAAGCAGCACCGTGAGCAGACCAACAATGCCCAGAAGGATGCCCGCCAGGTAGGGTGACCATGTCTTTTGGGATACAAATGCTTTGATTCGATTCATAATTCCTCCAAATATTGGTATCTGATGATCTGTATATCAGCTTCCCGCCAATCCCATCAATAGTGCGCGTGAATCTTTATCTAGCGCCTGCACTCGCCTCACAAGTTCAGGGTCTAGGTGTGACAGGGCGTGCAGCAGCTCGTTGGCTTGATCTGGATTCTCCAGGATGCGCTTCAGGGTATGCAATCCCACCGGGTTCAGCTTATTGATCAGTGGTAGCAGCTCGGTCACTTCATTAGCATAGCCTTCCACCATCGGGATGGTCAATGTGGCAGCAGCCTTGGGTGTTCGAGGCGTGAAGAAGCCTTTCAAACCCCTCCTGCGACGCTCATTCCAATAAACAAACGCTCCTCCACCCAATAAAATTCCCACGATCATCACCACCACGATCACGTTCCCCCAGTTGATGGGGTGCTTACCAAGCACGGTTTGCTGGTATTGTTGGACGTAATCGATCGTGCCAGGCTCATTGATCACGATGGCACCTCCGGAGGGTGTTGTTTCCATTGTGGCAGTTGTTACGGAGGTGGGCTCAGGTGTGCCAACTTCGGGAACTGTACCCGCTTCACCTAATGTTACACCCAGTGTGGTGGCATACTCCTGTGCCAGTTGTATGTAATCGTTTGGGTGGCAAGAAGCGCACCCCGCTTTGACATCCGAATTCCATGGCACCATTCCGGTGTGGGACTGTGTTTTATCAGTGCTTTGCGGATTGCCTGCATGGCAACTGAGACATGCATCGATCTGCGCATGTTGGGTGTGCCAGGTGGTTCCATCACTGTTGACCGGGTCTTGGGCTTGCGTCTCATGGCAATTCTTGCAGGATGATGCTTGCGAGCCGCATTGGGCGTTGGTGCGGCTGGTAGTGGTTAAAAGGAAAAAGCCCGCAATTAGCAGGGCTCCAAGAAAAATGGGTATCAGATAACGTATCCTTGGATGTGGCATGCATTCCTCCTTAATCTACAAATATCTCAAACAGGAAATGGTGGATCAGTTTCAGTTATAGTGGAGCCGAAGCCTCATCAGCGACTTTGGCTCCCTCGCTTGCGCTCTCCATCAGGTTGGCACGATAGGTGAGCCTGTCACGCAGCACCATCCGCAGCGTATTCAATGCATCCACCAGACGCATATCAGTCAGGTGATATTCCAAAGTCGTCCCCTGGCGCAGGGCATAAACCAGCCCGCGCTCTCGTAATACCTTCAAATTGCGGGATGTAGCTGGCTGGCTAATGCCCAATTCTTCGGATAGGTCATTCACCGAACGTGGCTGGTCAGCGAGAGCATAGATCAACAAAATCCGGTTGGGGTCGGCTAAAGCAGAACAGATATCCGCATGTAGCTGAGAGACTTCCTGGGTCAGTTGGGGGTTGGTCATAGTTGTTTAATCCAATATACGCGTATACGAATATTCCAATTTATGGTATATTAGCAAATAGTCCATCACATAAACAGTATTATTTGTCACAAATAATTTGTGATGTTGTCACATTAACAAAGACGGTTGTACAATAATATGGGACATTCTTGGAGGAAGATCACCGATGTTTGATCGCGAAGCCCCATCTGTCTATGTAGGTCAGCTGCTCCGGCAATTACGGGAAGAGAGGGGCATCTCCATCCGTGAGCTGAGCCGGATCAGTGGTTTATCTGCCAATGCGTTGAGCATGATCGAGCGTGGGTTGACTTCACCATCGGTCAGCACGCTTTACCGTCTAACCGATGCGCTGAATGTTCCCATCACTGCTTTGTTTCGCCAGAATCAGACCCAAGAGGCGATTGTATTTCGATCTGTCTCTGAGCGAACCCATGTGCCTTTTCCTTTAGGCATCTGGGAAGGTTTGGGAGGCGAAGCCTTCATCGGCAGGATGCAACCCTTCATGTTGACACTGGAAAATGGCGCCGAGAGTGGCAAGGAAAAAATCGTGCACACCGGGCATGAGTTTGTCATGTGCTTGCGAGGCAAGCTTGAATACGAAGTGGAGGGCAAATTCTACTCGTTGGAAGCTGGAGATAGCCTGCTTTTCGCGGCCAGACTAGCCCATCGCTGGCGAAACCCTGGGAAAACAGTCACCAATGTTATCATTGTTTTATCCGGGTTTGAAGAATACGAAAAACCGGATATTTTCCACTATCCACCTGAATCCTCATAGGACTTATCGGCAGGTATTTGAACAGAAGGTGTATATCGGCTATCCCCGAGACCAATTTCATCGACCTATTTTCTGTCGGTAAGTGCTGGTGAAGTGCAACCTTCCTTTGTAATGCACGCCCTGTCCTTATACTTTATTTGTATATTCGTGACCTATTCGTAAATTACATTTCCTTTTTCCCTGAAACTGAGAAAGTTGGGGGGACCGGCATATTTGCTAACCTATAATATCTAGTACTTTGTGCTTTTCTCGATAATTCGTTTACCACTCCCGTCTTTACATCTTGGGGTATGCCCACTTACAATAATTTTCGGGGGAGTGTGAGGAGGTTAAGTTTTATCGGAACGATTTCCAGAAATCACGCTCATTTTGCCAACATACCAATAAATGTCCACACAAGACCCACCCTAAAAATTGAGGCTCTGGGGTAACCTGATTGTAGCCAGGCATTATTTTTAATCATGGGTTTTTATCTGAGCTTCATGGCACACTAACTAATGTGCTTTTGATTACATATTTTTTTTAACGGGGATAGTTATGGTGAATGTGCTTCCTGAGCCCAATTGACTGCTGACTGCCAGCGTTCCACCATGAGCTTCCACGATTTGCCTTGATATATACAGCCCCAAACCTATCCCAAGGGTATCCTTATCACGCGTATGGCTGAATTGAGAGTACTTTTCAAATATTCTGGAACTATCTTCTAAAGAAATGCCACATCCTTCATCGACAACATTGATGACTATATTGCCATTCATCGACTTGCCAGTAACCAGAACTTTATCATCCTGTTCAGAGAATTTAATCGCGTTATCCACTAATTTGCTAATTACTCGTCGCATCCGCGACGTATCCACCTCAGCCAGCAAAGCTGAATCCATCGGTGCAGATAGCAGCGAAACCCGCTTCGCATTTGCTCGTTCTCGATATGATTGTAGGACATCTGCGATCAGCTTGGCAAAGTCTACTTTCTCACAATTCAAAGTTAAACCTTCGCCCTCAAGTAAAGAAAAATCTAACAATTCGTCCACCGTGTCAAGTATACGACTTGCATCCATGGATGCACGCGTCAGGACCTCATTCTGCAGACTAGAATCGTGCACCTTCCCGTTCCTTAGTAAGTTTAAATATTCCATCAAGCTGAGCAATGGAGTCCGCAGCTCATGAGAGACACTCGATATTAATTCCTTCTCTAGCATTACAAGCTGCTTCTCCGCCTCAATCGCATTTTTCCGCTCAGTGATGTCGCGTGTGATGCTTATAAATCCTGTAGGGGCACCTACTGTGTTGCGTATGACAGCAGTACTGATCTCCCCCGGAAATTGGCTGCCATCCCTTCGCAGCAGGGTGTACTCATCATTCGTAACCCTGCTTTCATTGAGTGTCTTTTGAGTATTTAGCGCTGCCAACCGTCGATCACCTGGAGCAACCAATTTAAAGACATCGATGCCAAGCATGGCTTCGGGACTTGAATATCCATGCATGCGCGCCGCTTGTTGATTGCATAATAATAATTTGCCCTCCAAATCGGCCAGGGTAATGCCATTTGGTGAGGTTTCCACAAGGGTGCGGTATCTAGCCTCACTAGCGCGTAGCACTGCCTCCACCTGCTTGCGTTCAATTGCGTAATGCACAACGCGCATCACCAATGGACCGCTGATCTCACCCTTTACCAGGTAATCCTGTGCGCCTCGTCTGACCGCTTCGATGGTTATTGCGTCGTCAGCTAAACCACTGAGCACAACCACGGGTATCTTGGGAAACCTTTTAATGGTCGTGTTAAGTGTGTCCAACCCGTGGCTATCAGGCAGGTTGAGGTCCAGCAGGATTACGTCATAGCTCTGCCCATTGAGTTGGATCAGGCCTCTGGAAAGACGATCAACGCAGTCCAGCTTGATCTTTCCGATGTCGATATCGGCGAGAGACTCTTTTAACAACAGGATATCATCGGGATCATCTTCGATCAGCAAGGCATGAATATGTTGGGATGTCATTTTGATCCTTCGACGAATTACTTTACGAAATGGATTAACCTGAAGAAGACCGCATGTTATGGTTATTCTTATTGTTTTACATAAATTCACCGCTGGCAAGCTCGACGACCTCAAACCAATACTGGTTCAAAACCTTCACGACCTCAACCATGTCTTCAAAAGTCTCAGGTTTGATGATGAAGCCAGCCCCACCCAGGTCATAAGTGTGCAGGATATCCTCCTGGGTGTTTGAAATGGTCAACACCACCACCGGGATGCTACGCAAATCTGGGTCAGCTTTGATCTCAGCCAGTGCCTGGCGCCCGTCCATGCGCGGCATATTCAAGTCAAGCAAGATCAAGTCGGGTCGTGGAGCAGCCGTGGGTGCAGTATATCTACCCTTTTTCCGGAGATATTGCAACAATTCTAAACCATCCTGGACGAAGAACAGGTTATTATCCTGACCGGCTTCTTGAAAGGCCTTCTCTACTATGACACGGTCGTCAGGGTCATCCTCTGCTGTAAGGATGGTAATAGACTGGCTTTGATTGGTCATATCATTATTCCTTTGATCTATCCATTGAGGGCAGGCGTACGATTTGCACCCAATACTGCCCCAATCCTCTGATGGCTTCGACCAGACCATCGAAAGTCACAGGTTTTGTAATGTAGCTGGCAGCTCCGATATCATAACTACGCATGATATCTTCCT
>CAZXPK010000081.1:14164-16290 GCA_964642565.1 uncultured Anaerolineaceae bacterium | reverse complement strand
GTGCGCAAGATTACCTGGTCAAGGGTGAAATCAGCGGCTCAATGCTGGGGCGCGTTCTGCGCTATGCCATCGAGCGCAAACAAGCGGAAGAGACATTGCGCGCCGAGCGTGACTTCTCCGCACAGGTGATGGATACCATGGGGCAAGGTTTGATCGTCACCAACACCGAAGAATACTTCGAGTACGTCAACCCTGCCTATGCGCGCATGATTGGCAGCACCCCCATGGAACTGTTGGGCAAGACGCCGCAGGATTACACCCTCACCGTCGATCTGCCGGAGTTGGAAAGTGCGTACGCCCGCAGCCTCAACCCTGAATCGTCAACCTATGAGACTCGCCTGCGCCACACCAACGGACACGAGGTGCCGGTGTTGATTACAGGAGTGCCTCGCCTGTACGATGGTAAAGTCGCCGGCGCGATTGCCGTGATCACCGACATCACCGAGCGCAAGCAAGCCGAAGAAGATATCCACCGTCAATTGAACCGTCTGGCTGCCTTGCGGGAGATTGACAGCGCTATCACCAGTAGCACAGACATGCAACTAGCCCTCAAATTGGTACTGGAGCAGACCGCCGCCCAATTGGGCATAGATGCTGCCAATATCTTGCTGCTCGATCCGCATAAGCAAGTTCTCGAATATTACGCCGGGCGCGGCTTTCGCACAGAAGCCTTGCAACACACACACCTCCGGCTGGGTGATAGTTACGCTGGCCGGGCAGCGATGGACCGGCAAATAGTGAATATTCCAGATCTTCAAGGTCGCAAGACGGACTTCTTGCGTTCGCCCACATTTTCTCAGGAAAGCTTTGTTTGTTATTTCGGCATCCCTCTAATCGCCAAGGGCGAAGTCAAAGGCGTGCTGGAGGTCTTCCATCGCTCTGCGCTCAATCCGGACACAGAATGGTTGGATTTCCTGGAAACACTGGCCGGGCAAGCCGCGATTGCCATTGATAATAGCCAATTATTCGATAACCTGAAGTGCTCCAACTTGGAACTGATGCAAGCCTACGACGCCACCATCGAGGGCTGGTCGCAGGCTATGGACTTGCGCGATAAGGAAACGAAAGGCCACACCTTGCGTGTCACCGAATACACCGTGCGGCTGGCGAGGGCAATAGGCATGAGGGAGGATGAAATCATCCACGCCCGGCGCGGGGCACTCTTGCACGATATAGGCAAGTTAGGCGTGCCCGATACGATCTTGTTTAAAACCGGTAGACATACTGAAGAGGAATGGTTGCTCATGAAGCAACACCCGCAGTTTGCCCACAACATGCTCTCACCCATTGCCTATCTGCGACCGGCGTTGGATATTCCCTACTGCCACCATGAGAAATGGGATGGAACGGGCTACCCGCGTGGCTTGAAAGGTAAGCAAATCCCGTTACCAGCGCGAATCTTCAGTGTCGTCGATGTATGGGATGCCCTCATATCGGACCGGCCTTACCGGGTTGCATGGCCCAGAGAAAAAGTGCTAGATTATATTCGTGAGCAGTCTGGAATTTATTTCGATCCGGAGGTAGTGAATGTGTTCTTGAGGTTAGAGTTGAGTGACGAGCACATAGATGGATTCACAACATAAACTGCAAAACACCACGGCTAACCATTTTTTGCACAAGTTCTAGAAACAGGATTATATGACTCAGCATATATCTTCCGATTCTCGCAACCGGTCTCCCTTGCAACCTCTTGCTAACGCTACCTACCCACGCTGGTAGCATCTTCAATGACCTCCAGCGAAACCCCGGCCTCCTTCAACCTGTCCACCAGATCTTCGGCTACATACGCTTCCATTTGAAATGATCCGTCTGGCTGCTTTTTTGGCCCTCTGCCCCCAATGTCCAGCCAGTGCTCCTGTAATAGCTTGGATAGGCTCTCCCGATCTGGAAAATTGAGCTGAATCCGTAATATTTTCTTTTTAGCTTGCATATCGACACCTCTTCACACTGGTCCAGATCCACCTGGTTTTGATGCGCATCTTTTTGAAGAGAATAAAAAGATGCTTAGATAAAGGATCCCCTGCTCATGGATCAGCCCACCATCCGAAACATTTTGGAGGGGGGAGTGGAAATTAAGGTTGGTTATTACTTCATGTCATAAAGAATAACTCCGAATATTGAATATA
>CAZXPK010000081.1:12726-14064 GCA_964642565.1 uncultured Anaerolineaceae bacterium | reverse complement strand
CTGGGCAGTAAGGCGTTGTGGCACTCGCCGTGATCCAAAACATGCAAATGGAGACCATCATTGACTTTCTAATGACTGCCTGGAGCAAGATAGGTCTACCAAAAGTGCTTCAGATGGATAACGGTTTGGAATTTCGTGGTTCAAACTGCTATCTGCGCTCACGAGCAAGCTGGTTCGCATCTGTCTGGATCTGGGTATCGAACTCCTCTCAATCCCACCTCATGAACCCTGGCGAAATGGTGTGATTGAAAACCTGAATGGCATGCTTGATCGCATTATTCTGGAACGGGAACGCTTCAATGATTTTGCTCATCTTCAATCCTGTAAAGCAGAAGTCGAAGCAGCTATCAGTATGACACATCGTTTACCTGCCTTGGAGGGTAAGACCCCAGCTGAACTTGTTCAAGCGGACACACTTTGGTTCTTACCAGAGAATTACCTGTGGCGTAATCGCAATCTTCAGTTGGAAAAGGGCAAAGCAGCGTTTATTCGGTTAGTTCACAAGAGTGGACGAATCACGACCTGTGCCAATGACAAGTTCGACATTGGTCCCGAATATGAGTGGCAATATGTACTTGCATCTGTTGATATTGCAGCTCATCGCCTTGATGTATCTTTCCAAGGTAAGCTAATTAAATCCCTGGACTACAGCTAACCTTTCATGTGTATCATAGGTCTTTGCACATTCCTGCGTTAGAAATGCATGTACCAGAGGTCATTGCAGTTTTCAGTTAGGTTATAACTATGAAGTTCTTAACACTGAATTTCTGCTTGCCGATTATCTACTAAAATCCGATGAACTGTATTTATCTACCATTAAAGCTGGGGGCGTGAGGCAGGAGTATTTAACCAAGGTCGTATTCGCTCATAAGCGGAGGCTGCTTGAAAGACTGGAATATCATCATAGCTACGTCCCACTATTTGAAGGCCGGTTGGTACGCCATTTGAGGCAAAGCCACTTGGCACACTTGCAACCGGTAACATGCCTAGCATATTGAATGGATAAGTCATGCACCAACTAATATAGGGCTCAACTGTTTTGCCGTTTATCTCAAGTCCCTCTTTGACAGATGAAAAATCAGCTCTCACCGCTGGCAGTGCTGTTGTTGGGCATATTAAAATATCGTACTTTTCCAATATGGGACCTAGACTGCTGTACATTTCTGCTGCAATTTGATATCCCTGATATAAATCTGACATGGTTATTTTTTCTCCCTTGTCGGCTACTTCCAACACATAATCAGATAGCTCAAAGCGCCAGCGTCCAACGAAAGAAGGAATTATTTTCCTGTAAATCCTGCTCCTATAGAAAATAATACTCAAAGAAATCTACCGGCA
>CAZXPK010000081.1:11144-12626 GCA_964642565.1 uncultured Anaerolineaceae bacterium | reverse complement strand
AATAAATTGATTTAGAAAGGAGATTTACGGATGAAAATTTTACTCGTGGGTATTGGTGGTGTAGGTGAAGCAATCGCAGTGTCAGCTAAGAGACGTCCGTGGCTCGAAAAGATGGTATTGGCTGATTACATCCTGGCACGCGCACTTGAGGTACAAAAAAAGCTCGATGAAATTGACAAGTTTCCAGTTGAGCAAGTGGACGCTGGTGATAAACACCAGATCGTCGAGCTTGCGCGCAAGCATAAAGTTGATCTATTAATGGCTGCCGTCAACGTGGATTTTACCGATTCTCTCTTCGGTGCTGCATACGAATATGGTTGTAATTATATGGACATGGCGATGACCGGTCCTGGTGGTGCGGGGTTGGGAAGCCGGCAACTTTCCCGCGATGCAGCTTGGAAAAAGAAGGACTTGCTGGCGATCCTGTGTATGGGAGTTGATCCAGGCCTTTCAGATATCTTTGCCAAATATGCCGAGCTCCATTTGTTCGACGAGATCGAGGAAATCGGTGTCCGCGATGGTGCGTCCTTGGAAATTGCAGGCTACGATTTTGCTCCCACATTTTCGATTGCAGACGCACTCGATGAATGTACCTCAGCGCCCATCATCTGGGAAAAGGATAAAGGCTGGTTCACCACTGAATTATTTTCGGAACCTGAGATCTTTGAGTTCCCGGAGGGAATCGGCCCATTGAAATGCGTCAATGTGGAGCATGAGGAAGTGGTGCTGATCCCGCGCTGGGTCAAGACAAATCGAGTCACGTTCAAATATGCCCTGGATGATAAATTCATCAATGCCATCAAGGTACTGGACATGTTGGGGCTTACCAGTAAAGAGCCGATAAATGTTAAGGGTGTGAAAGTTGTGCCAAGCCAAGTGATCGCAGCTTGTTTGCCTGACCCGGCTCACTTGGGTGACAAGATGACGGGTAAAACTTGCGTGGGCACATGGGTCAAAGGAATTAAAGATGGTAGAGAACGCCAGGTGTATCTCTACCAGAGTACTGATAATGCCGAGAGTATGGGAAAATTTGGCTGCCAAGCGGTTACGTGGCAAACAGGCGTATGCCCGACGATTGCCATGGAATTGCTGGCTGAAGGCATCTGGAAAGGTAAGGGCGTCCTTAGTCCCGAAGCATTCGACCCCGTGCCGTTCATGAAAAAGATGAGTGAGTTTGATTTTCCTTATGTAATAAAGGAAATGTAAGGGATAACCTAATATTGCGCACATATGTCTGCAAGCAGATGTCATTTGCCTTGGGAACCCACACAGGTGGCACAAGAGCAGTAGACCCAGCTTACGTTTTTATCGTTTGCACTATAAAGATGGAGGATACGGTGACCAAGTGTCCACTCCAATCATCTATGCGCCAGAACAGCCAGGCAAACAAGTGAGCCTGGAGTTCATTCCTCCCGGACGGGTGAAGTTAACAGATCTAGAACCAAATCATCGCTGCATATGCTTTGGGAACATACTCATCCA
>CAZXPK010000081.1:9515-11044 GCA_964642565.1 uncultured Anaerolineaceae bacterium | reverse complement strand
TCACGGATATTGTGGTTATTGGTGGAGGCTTTACAGGTACCTCCGCTGCATTGAGTCTTGCAAAAAGTGGAGCAAAAGTAACTCTACTCGAAACACATACCATAGGCTGGGGAGCTAGTGCGCGCAACGGCGGGCAGGCTTTGTCGTGCCTTCATCGAAGTCTCACCGAGTTGGTTGAGCTATTTGGCAAGGAACGCGCAAGAGCAATGTTCCTTGCCTCGGTCAAAGCAAGCGACACAGTGGAGCGAATTATCAAGGAAGAAAATATTGACTGCGATTATTCGCGTTGTGGCAACATCGAAGCCGCCAGCAAGCCTGCGCATTTTGATAGATTTAAATATGAGCAAGAAACGCTGGCGAACACCGCAGGATACGAAGTCTTCATCTTGCCAAAGAATGAGATGCGCGTAGAACTTGGGAGCGAGATTTATCATGGTCTGATGATCAATGAGCGCAGTGCGGGTTTACAACCTGCCAAATTTGTACAAGGCCTTGCTATAGCCGCAGAACGCGCTGGAGCTGAGATACATGAAGGCACGCGAGTCATCGGAATTGACCGAGTGTCTGCGACAAAAAACGGGGTCAGGTTCACGGTTAAAACGGAACGGGGAATTATTTATGCGAAAGAAGTTTTTCTCGCCGCGAATGCTTGGATTGGGCAAATTGTCCCTCAGGTCCGTCGCAAAGTGTTTCCCGCAGAAAGTTTTATCATCGCAACAAAACCTCTACCCAAAGATCTCGTGAGCTGCCTCATCCCTAACAAGCGCGTAGTGTACGATACGAAAAATATGGTCGCTTATTACAAATTTTCAGCCGACAACCGAATGGTATTTGGAGGTGAGGCTGCTGCGACAGGCATGAGTGCCAGGAAGAACGTCGAAATCTTACGGCGCGGCATGATAAGGGTTTTTCCTGAATTACGCAATGTGGATGTTGATTATTATTGGGGAGGCACACTAGGTTTGACTCTGGATGAAAATACGCACGCTGGGCAGATCGAAGGAATGTGGTATTCCATGTGTTATGTAGGACATGGCGTTTCCATAGCGACCTATATGGGCCAGCAGATTGCAAATGCCATTCTAGGTAGAGAATATAACAATCCATTCGAGAATATAAATATTCCGGCTGTGCCATTCTACGGAGGACGGGCATGGTTTGTAAATCTTGGAAAAGCATGGTATAAGTTTCTAGATAAAGTAAGATGAGATAAAACCGAATGCACTCGACTGCCCCTCATTTGGTTTGTTATTCAGGTCCGGCTGGACTAAGAGGTTAAAATCAAAACGCTCCATTTTCAACATGGAGCGTTTTCGTGTATGGGATGTGAGGATTATACGACTCGGTCCGGGTTAAAATGATTCAGCCACCTATCCGGGGATAAAGAGAATAAAAAATAACCCTGGGGATTGTTCTCTATATCATCTTGGAATTATCGGGAGGATGATATGGGAAGGATAAGAAGCGTTGTGGTAAACGGTTTGCGAAGCCTTGATGGGTTTCATCGCAAGCCCAAAAGGCTCGCCCGT
>CAZXPK010000081.1:0-9415 GCA_964642565.1 uncultured Anaerolineaceae bacterium | reverse complement strand
GTATCGCAGGCTGAGGACGCAGCATACAAAACAACCTTGATTGGTCCGGTGATCTCTAACTCCTGTTCAAAGACGGAGCTTGTATAAGCAAGTACATCTGGTCGTTGAACTACTTGCTGGCGGTCTTTCAAATATAGGGCCATGTACCATAAGTCAGTTCGATAAGTAATATCCACAGGTTTCTCAGGATCATAAATATAATGATCAGCGGCCTCATCTACTGGCAGATTCATATCCAACTGCCCCCCGGTATTATTTGCATTCCCCTGGCTGTGCAGGTAGTAATTTACATATTGCGTTCGAGCGAGAGGCCATTCATTCTCATATCGCCATTGGTTATCACCGATTACAAATATTTTTATTCGAGATATATTTTTCAGCTCATTATCAACCCCTTTTAAATAATAATCAAAAAATGGAAGTAATAGATCTGTTGCCCAGGCTTTTGGACCAACTTCCAAGTTACCAATGCGACCAGTATCTTGGGTAGATTGCTCATGATCGATGGGACCAATTAATAGCCAAATATTATCGCGTACCTGATTGTTTACCCCGTTGGCTGACAAGCCTAACCAATCATTTATTGTCCCCTTGAGGAAGACGTCATACCAGCCTCCCCATAAAAGCACAGGTATCTGGATTGCTCCATACTTGCGATCGACATTTATATTTTCCCAGAATTCATCTCGTTCTGGGTGTTTCACAATTTCAGAATAACGGTTAGACGCAAGATTGGCTTTGTCCGCCATCTGAGCGAGTGGCCAATCCCAATGATCTAATTTTAGATAATTCTGCCATGTACGGCTATTCATTGATACTGACCAGTTCCCCATCGTCTGTTGGCAGAAAGCATGATCGACATAGAACCAGACGCCATAAATATCAGCCGCGGTATCTCCTGGAGCTATACATCTCAGGTTTGGGTGGTTTAGTGGAGCGACTGCCCATTGGGTATAACCAAAATATGATTCACCCGTCATGCCGATATTGCCGTTGCACCATGGCTGAGCAGCGATCCAATCCAAGGTATCATACCCGTCCTGCGCTTCATGAATAAATGGCTCCCATTCACCTTCTGATGCCCATTTGCCACGTACATCCTGTACTACGAAAACATACCCCTTTTTTGCCCAATATTTCCCAACTGCAGGCATAAAGCAATAATACTCACTCTTCCCATACGGCATGCGTATTAAAATAACAGGGAATTTTCCTTGTGCCTCTGGTTTATAAACATCTGCGTACAACTTCACCCCATCTTGCATTCGTGCTGAGCAGTTTTTCTCAACCACAAAATTAGGGTAGATATCGGGGCTTTGAGTTTCAATCTTAGTGTGTGGAAGAAGAAATATTTTTTTATAGTACTCTAGCGTTCGATATTTCAACCATTGAATATCTTGTTTGAGAAAAAACTTCATGTAATATATTCCTTTCTTTTCCTATATAAATTGTGTTAAAAAAGCCACCACGTATTCGCCTAATTTATATGGGATATAGCCACCTTCTTGAATAATTACGATTGGAAAATCGGATTTAAGGAATGCAATGTGACGACTGATCTCCTGAAATCCGTCGATAGTGATTTGTAATCCACCATAAGGATCATCAATGCCTGTATCAAATCCAGCTGAAATTATGAGATAACTTGGTTGGTAATCTTGAATAACCACGAGAGCTTTATCTAAAATACTCAAATATAAAGCGTTGTTGGTGCCTCTAGGTAAAGGCCAATTATGGTTAAAGCCTTCACCCGCTCCAATCCCACGTTCATCTGCATAACCTGTAAAGTAGGGGAAAGCGAATTCAGGATCTCCATGCAAAGAGCAAAAAAGAGTATTTGGATCTGAAAAAAAGATATCTTGTGTACCATTTCCATGATGAAAGTCGATATCAAGTATAGCCACTTTACTTCCGGTTTTATCATTTATATATCGAGCTGCAATAGCAGCATTGTTCAAATAGCAGAAACCCCCATAAGAATCTTTCCCAGCATGATGACCAGATGGACGGCAGGCAGCATATACGACTTTTTCACCATTTAAAACCCAATCAGAGGCAGTCAGTGCGCACTGAGCACTCCAATACGCAGCCTGCCAGGTACCTTCTGTAATTGGAGTAAAGATGTCAAATCCATAATATCCTTTAAGTCCCAATAAAGATATCGGTTTACGACTAGAAAATCGTACTTCGAAAGTTTCCGGGTATACCGGCCCGCTCTTCCCAACGAGTTTTGCGCTTTCTTTATAGATTGTTTTCAAGAAACCCACATAATCTAGATCATGGACTGCCAGGATGGGATTAATCCCATAATCTTTTGGGGGATTGAGTGTACCTAACTCAGCTTCTTTGATAGCTTTTTTTATATAAAAGGCACGGCCTGGATTTTCCTGGGTATCTCCTGGTTTGAGCAGTTTAGATATTTTTTGTCTTTCCCAGTAAATTAATTGGATCTCCCCCTCGCGCCTGACCGTTCGACCGCCAACATTATGTAGAGTATGCTTATCAGAAAAGACTATCTTCATTTTTCCCTAAGATGCAGTCGATACGAAACTAGGTCGATTTTTTTATAAAATTATCAATTTCTATTCGTTGTTAGTATTCGCGCTTCTTCCCGCAGCCAACTGACCCCTACTGACTCACCAATCTTGAATTCTCCCCAACCCTGATGCTCTGTATTCCTGATTCGAGCTTCTAAAGTCTTACCAGAAGTCAAACGAACAACATAGCGAGTGTCGATACCGATATACACAACTTCCTGAATAGTTCCCTTAAGACTGGCTTTAGTGTCTCCCGTGAAAGAAGTAAGCATTACTTTTTCAGGTCGGATGGCAAGCGAAACCTTCTGGCCGATCGTGAAGAGAGACCCGTTGGTTTGGATAGGTACCTGCTCTTTATCAATTCCTACCACAACCATTTCAGGAGTCACTACCTCAACTATGCCTTCAAGGAGGTTTGTTTCGCCAATGAAACCTGCCACAAAGTGGTTAATGGGTCTTTCATAAATCGCAAATGGATCGTCCACTTGGAGCACTTCACCTCGATTCATGACCGCGATTCGGTCAGACATTGTCAATGCTTCTTCCTGGTCATGGGTAACATAAATAAATGTTGTTTTGATCTGAAGCTGTAAATGCTTAAGCTCTATTTGCATCGCTTTGCGAAGCTTAAGATCTAATGCCCCCAAAGGTTCATCTAGCAATAAAACTGCTGGGCGATTTACCAATGCCCGAGCCAGTGCTACCCGCTGCTGCTCTCCTCCTGAAAGTTCAGAAGATCTTCGTTTCTCCATACCGGTCAGGCGTACTAATTCCAACACTTCTGATACTCGCTGATCACGTTCGGTTCGTTTAACGCGCTTAACCACCAAACCATACGCGACATTATCAGCTACATTCATATGAGGAAAGAGGGCATAATTCTGGAAAACAGTGTTAACCGGACGTCGGTAGGGTGGCATCTTTGTCATAGAATTGCCCTGTAAGTAAATTTCGCCGCTGGTCGGAGATTCAAATCCCGCAATTAATCGCAGGGTTGTAGTTTTACCACAACCACTCGGACCCAATAGTGTAAAAAATTCTCCCTGTTTTATCTTTAAGGATACCCGGTTCACTGCAGTGACGACCTCGGTACTACCGCGGGCTCCAGGAAAGACTTTAGTAACTTCATTGAGTTCTACGGCATTATCGATCATTTTTGATACCTCTAGCTGTTATTTTGGCCAATGCGTCGCAATCGTTCAGAGAAGAATAGAAGGAAGATGGTAAAAACCATGATTAGGGAAGTAAAAGCAATAATCATAGGAACACGCGATGATATACGTAGCTGAGAGTACATATATATGGGAAAAGTCGCATTACTGCCGATCACAAAGTTGGTGACGGCAAACTCATCAAAGGACAAAGTAAAACAAGTGAGAAAGGATGCTACCAATGCAGGCAAAATGAGGGGAATGATAACTCGCATGAGAGTCTCCCAATAATTTGCTCCTAAATCCATGGATGCTTCCTCTAAATTGGAGGGAAAGCCGACAATCCGAGCAGCAACATAGATAAAGGCTACGGGTATACAGATCACAATATGAGCCAGGCTAACTGTAAGTAGAGAAAGTTTTATACCAATCGACTGGAATAAAAGAAGAAGTGAAACACCCACGACCACATACGGTACGATCATGGGCGCGCCAGCCAGGATAGTGATGATGCTTCTCCCTGGAAACTTGAAACGGACAACCCCAATCGCCCCGATAGTACCAATAATGGTAGAAATCATCCCTGAGAAAATGCCTACGGACACACTATTCCAGAGTGAGCGTAGCAATTGACGGTTTACTAGAGCTTGCTTATACCATTGCAGGGTAAAGCCATTCAAAGGTAAAGTTATCATTGCTGAATTATTAAAAGAAAAGATAATTAGCACCAGGATGGGTAAATATAATAGAAACACGATTAAGCCATAGTAGATGAACTGAAGGGAAAGAAATCTTGGCTTATTCATTTTAGATTGCAAAGAGGTCTTGAATGCGAATCAATCGACTAAATATTAATAGCAGTAATAATATAGTTATCACCAGGAAAACACTCATACTTGATCCCATAGGCCAATTCATACCCTGAGTGAACTGAGATTGGATCAGGTTCCCAAAGAATGTACCACCACTAGCTCCACCCACAAACATCGGTGTTACATAATCCCCGAGAGTTGGGATAAATACATAGAGCAGGCTGGCAATCACACCAGGTATACTCAGGGGAAGTGTGACGCGCAAGAAGGTCTCCCATGGTGGACTGCCAAGATCGGCAGCGGCTTCTAGCAAATTACGATCAATTCGATCAAGAACCAGGAAAATTGGCAATGCTGCAAAAGGTATCCATACATATACAAGTGTAATAACAACTGCCTGAGGACTGTATAAAAACATCGGCAAGGTAAAATCAAAACCTAGCATATGAATAATACTATTAATCAATCCCTGTGAACCTAAAAGCGACTTCCAGGCTACAATGCGAAACAAATAGCTTGTCCATGCCGGCACAATCATCAAGGTCAAGAATGTGACCTTAAGTGAGCCGCTATGATATACCAAATAATAAGCGACAGGATATGAAAATATAACTGAAAAAAGTGCAACACTGAGAGCCATAAGCACAGTTAATCCAAAGACTCTTAGAAACGGCAGGGTAGAAAAGAATGCCCGATAGTTTTCTAAAGTAAACAATCGGCGGCTCTCCTGGAAAAAAGTCCCCGCTCGAATACTGTAAATAGCCATAGTGCTTATGGGTAAAAGAAACAGCAACACAAGAACAAGGGCAAGGGGAGTAACTAAGACTGCGACACGACGGTATTTTTCCATATTTAATGACCTAATAATTACCCCGGGATATTTATCCCGCCGTTTCTTATTTTCAACAACTTATTTCTTCATCTATAAAATTTGTGAGTTCCTTGTGCCTGCCAAAATAAATAAGCCATCGGCAGGCACAAGGAAATTAAAAAAGGTTGTTGGACCTACGGTGACGCCTTGACCTCCGACCACATAGTGTTCTCCTTTTGTAATTCCTCTATGCTTATGTCTTGGAAAACAAAAGTTCGGTCCAGCATAGTTAAATCATCCAAGCTCATAAGTTTTACTATATTGGGATCGATCAATGGGATTGCATCAAAGTTACCCATCCCGAAACCCCATGCACCCAATGCTGCTTGAACTTCGGGGGATGTCATGATGTTGATATATGCATAAGCCCCATCAAGATTTTGAGCATTTGCAGGAATCATGTGTCCACCGACCCACGCCGTACGCCCTTCTTTAGGTTCTATATATGCCACTGGGACTCCCGCTTGTGCCAAAGCCACATAAGCCTCAACCCAGGCACCACCAACGACCCAAAGGTCACCATCTGATACACTTTGCTGCATGGCATATGGATCACTCCAGTACATAAGCAGATTAGGCTTAAGCTCAATCAGCTTTTGCTTGACAGCTTGAAACTGTTCTTCGGTCAAGTTGTATGGGTCATAACCAAATGCCAATGAAGTATAGACAACCGCAGCATCACCACCATCGTAAATTGCAACATGGCCCTTATATTCGGGATTCCAGAGGTCTGCCCAGGATGTAGGCATAGTCGTTACCTTGTCAGTTCGCACAAGAAGCGAGCAATAACTCCAATCGTAAGGGACCATATAATAATTCCCATCAATTAGTCCTTTATTTTTTAGGGCATCAGGTATACTTGACCAAGCTTCGATACGGGAGGGGTCAATTGGCTGGACCAAATTATTATCCACGTAAAGTTTTACCGCAGTAGGTAAAATCACATCCGCTGGAAAACCTGTCTGCAACTTTGTAAAGATTTCATCCTCCGTAGTGATTAGCGAGAATATGAGAGTGGCATCAGGATATTTCGCATAAAATGGATCAGTGAAGTCCGCACCATCATAACCAGCCCAAGTAACCACATTAACATCCCCTTCAACTATGGCAGAAGGGATAGTTGCTGTGGGTTCTGGGGGAGATGTAGGTAGAATGGGAGCCGTGGTAGATGTAGGGGGAGTTGTCGGTTGAGCGAGAGCTGTGGTAGGTGTGGGGGGATTGGTAAGCTCGGGGGTTGTAGTGACTTTGCCACATGAGGGTAATAATAAAGATAAAATAGCCACTAATAAAAATATAGTTCTTACAGAATTCCATTTAGCCTTCATTTTTTATATCTCCTTCGGCGAAATCGAAAATATTTGGAGAAGATTGGTCGTTTTAATCGAGTGGGTATTTATTACGTGCTACACCCCATTGGATAGGCATACCACGAACTAATTAGTTTGTCGTTATCATCTTATATGCATCTCCTATGGCTACATCCTTGTTAATTTTGGGTGAGGGAATTAAGAAAATGCCTTTGGATAAGAATTAAAAATCCTGTACCCAAAGGAATTTCTGGATAATTTGAAGATTGTGGATATTAATCCAATCATCCTGGATTTATATTGCGGCATCAAAAAAAAGAATTTCCCATTACATATTGCGACTACTTGCTACCGATGCATATCCAATTAATTAAGAGGTGCCATTAGTATCGATAATGGGTGGTTTATTTAAGATCGCTTTTAGTCTGTAGCCATAGTATTTCAGGATTTCCGGAACAATTGATATGGAGACCTTCTTTACGCCGGGCATGTGACCGATTTCATTATGTACGAATTTATATACGTCAACGATATTGGTACCTACCACTTCCATACTGATATCAGAGTCTCCGGTAGCAATTCCGACATAACTTGTGCAATCCATTACCGCTAACTTATTTGCGATTTCATATACCCGACCAGGTTCAGTATCAATAAATACATCCGCAACAACGGGAATCCCGATCTTAAAAAGGTCGGGAATGGCTGTGATCTGTATGATTTTCCGTTTTACTAAAGAATTTAATCGAATACGAACCGCTCGCTCTGTAATACCCCCTATCCGTTTAGCCATTTTGGAGCAAGGCATCCGACCATCTTCCATCAGCAATTCGATGATATCCAGATCAATGTCGTCAATATCATTTTTATGGGGCATATTTTTCCGAAACTTCATAATATTATATAATATATTTCCGAATAAGTCAATAAATCATAACAATATTCACACAAAAGTTCAGATAGTAAAGAAAAGTAGTAACTGCTCAGGCATAATACGAGTCAAATGTCATTAAGAAATAGGGACGAATGATTCTAGTATAACCGGGAACAATTATGGATAATGGAGGTTATGAAGCCATATCAGCTCCCGAACGATGAAGACGTGAGACGAGCCTATCAGCAAGGAGAAGAAGCGGTGGTAGAGTTGGTTCGCAAGCTGACCGACAATTTCAAGCTTCTGGAAGCTCGACTGCAAGCCCTGGAAGATCGGCTGGCCAAGAACAGCAGCAACAGTGGAAAGCCGCCTTCCAGTGATGGGTTGAACAAACCGTCGCCCAAGAGTCTGCGTAAACGCCACAGAAGGAAAAGCGGGGGGCAGCCGGGTCATGCAGGACATACACTCAGAGCTGTTGCGCGTCCAGACCGGGAAGAAGTGCATCGCGTGAGCCGCTGTCATCACAGTCAGAGGTCGTTGGAAGATGTGGAAGCCAGCTGGATCGAAAAGCGGCAAGTGTTTGATGTGCCAAAAGTCCACATAGAAGTGACAGAGCATCAAGCTGAGATCAAGTGCTGTCCGCAGTGTGGTGAGATCAACAAGGCAGATTTTCCTGAAGGTGTCAGCCAGCCGGTGCAATACGGACCGGAGATCAAAGCGCAGGCGGTCTACTTCAACCAGTATCAGTTACTGCCCCTGGAGCGGACCGGTGCGGTTTTTGAGGCGTTATATGGGCAGGCGCTGTCTGAAGGGATCATCTTGGAAGCCTGCCAGGAAGTTGCTGAACAGGTCGAGCTGGGCAACGCAGCCATCAAGAAGCATCTGACTGAGAAGGAAGAGACGGTGCATTTTGATGAAACAGGAGCACGGGTGGAAGGCAAGCTGAGTTGGTTGCATTCAGCGAGCACTGCACTGCTGACCTACTATGCAATGCATACCCGGCGGGGGCAACCAGCGATGGATGCGATCGGCATCTTGCCTGGTCTGAAAGGCCGTGCTATTCATGATGGCTGGAAGTCCTACTTCAAGTATCCTATCCTGCATGGGCTGTGTAATGCTCATCACTTACGCAGGTTGAAGTTCTTGGAAGAGCGCTACCCACAAGCCTGGGTGACCAGGTTGGCCGATCTGCTGGTGGAAATGAAAGAAGCGGTGGATACCGCCCGGCAGGTCTCCCAGACTTGCCTGACATCCGAACAGCTGATCGCCTTCGAGCACCGCTACGATCGTTTAGTGGAACAGGGTTTGCGGATCAATGCCCCACCGGAACGGCCAGAAGATCAGCCGAAAAAGCGGGGGCGGATCAAGCAAAGCCCGGCAAAGAATCTGCTGGACGAGTTCCAGGTTCACAAAGGGTCTGTACTGGCTTTCATGTATGATTTTAAGGTTCCATTTGACAACAATCAGGCGGAACGCGATATCCTCATGATGAAAGTGAAGCAAAAAGTATCTGGATGTTTTCGTTCAAAACAAGGCGCCGATCTTTTCTGCCAGATCCGTGGTTACATTCCAACATCCCGCAAGAATAAGCAGCAGGTCTTGGATGTTTTACGGTTGGCTCTTGCAGGAACGCCTTATTTACCTTCTTTCGTTTCACCTGGTTGAGCAGTTACGTTATTTTTTGAAAACAAGTAAATGAATGCAGACGTTTTGAACCTGATCAACCAGACTGGCAATCTTGCAAGCAGCTTATTTTTGTTACAAATTGTTACACCCTGATAATATATTTGGATTAAAGACATGTTATGCTTAGTAGAAAGTCACTGTGAATAAGATGGAATATTTCTTGCAATCTTCAGGTCA
>CAZXPK010000080.1:0-16511 GCA_964642565.1 uncultured Anaerolineaceae bacterium | reverse complement strand
CCTCCCGAGGAGCGCGGGCTCGAGACCAACGATGCGAACCATCTCATCTACCTGCACTGGCGTGATCGCTCTCCCCAGGAAGTATTGGCCTGGCACCGGCAGGTTCAGCATGAGTTGCTGACCGCACTGAGAGCGGCGCCTGATGAATGGTTCAGCAAAAAGGAGCGCAGGTCAGAATGGCCTTACGACCTCGACGGTCATTCTGCCTACCACCGGGTTAAGGACATCGAACGGGCATTGGCTGCCAGGGCGGGGGTTGACTGATCGCCTGGAACCAGGTGCCGTTACCTTGTGTTGATCTGCCAGGGGTGCAGTACATCATGAAGGCAACTTCGGATGGTAAGTAACAAGCATAGATAATAAACCCAGCCTGCTGTCAAGGAGTCGCTCCGCGGTTAATAAAAACATCCCACAAGCGACATGCTCATGGGATGCATCGATCCTGCATATGGATCTATTTTTCGTCGCCACTGCCCAGCATGGCTACCTGGCGCAGAAGACCGAAGACCAGCAGCCCCAACTTAATGCCTTCGGAGGCATTGAGGTTGGGAGGCTCAGCCCTCCTTTTAGCGCGTTGGATCAGCAAATAGGCTCCACCGAGGCCGGTCAACGCTCCGACCACTGCACCGATCACCAAGACCCGCCCCGCCCAGGAGGTATCCATCTCGACCATCTCATTTTGTTCGAAGACCTTTTTTTCTTGTTTGGCCATGGATTAATTCCTTTCATGATTCCGGTTGAACTCGATGGAGCTGCTCCGCACCCGCTCCTCACTCAACCTTGTTTCTTACCCAGTTTGGCTGCATAGCGCACCGCAGCCCAGGTGCTGCGTATTCTTACAATAGGCTCAATACTCAGGTTGGAGAGCTGTTTGACTTTATTCTTGCCCGCCTCAAAGTAAAGCTGTAGGATCAAGGCATAATGTGGGATCAGGCGCAATAAAATGCTGATCAGGTAAACAAAACCAATCAGGAGAGCTAGTAATATCAGGGCAAAAAACAGGGACGGCAGGATCAACCACATCAGCGAAACATCCGCCCAACGCCCCACATCGGTCACTGGCTGGGTAGCCGAGAGAATGATGACGGCGACGGCAGCCAGCACCAGCAGGATACCCATCAACAAGGGGAAGGTGATCTGCCAGAATGCTTCCCGCTGGTGTTCGGCATGCGTCTTCGGGTTGCGTTCAAGGTGAAGTGACCGTTTTTGCGTGTCCATCGTGCCCATATTGTAGCATAATTTAATTTGGTGGTTTATTTTCCCCGCTGACGGACAACTTCAAATAACAGGATGCTTGCCGCAATGCCTGCATTGAGGCTCTCGCTGCCACCCGGCATGCGAATATGCACCTTCTCATCGGCCAGCGAAGCCGACTCAGACCCCGCACCAACTGCCTCTCCACCCACGATGAGCGCCGTGGGATTGTGAAAATCCGCAGCGGTGTAAGGGATGCCAGCTGAGGAATCTGCCAGGTATACCCGTAAGCGGTTAGCAGGCTCTTTCAAGATTTGCTTGATTTCCTGCCAACCCAAGGAGCGTATGGGCAGATAGAAATGAGCTCCCATTCCAGCACGCAGGACCTTAGGAGACCAGGCATCTGCACAACCAGGGGTGAGCAATACCGCCTGCACCCCGGCAGCAGCCGACGTGCGTAATACCGTCCCAAGGTTGCCCGGGTCGCGCACCCCATCCAGGATCAGCAAAAAGTCAGGTACAGACGGGAGGGTTAAGGTTCGCATTGCCAGGACGGCCAGTAAACCCTGGGGGGTCTCCGTCTCACTGACCGCTTGCATCACTACTTCACTGACTTGCTCAGCAGGCACACCCCGCGCGGAGAACCCATCCACGATTGCCTTGCCGCGCTCATCCAGCGTATCGGTATAGAAGACCTGGCGTGCATCCCAGCCGGAATTCAAAGCCTCTTCTGCCAGGCGCACCCCCTCGATGACGAAGGCTTTCTCTTCCCGGCGGGTCTTCGCCTGCGCCTGCAGCTTGTGCACTGCCTGGATTTTGGGGTTATGGTTGGAGGTGATCATCCTGCTCCCATGCTGCGAGAAAAGCCTGCAAGGTTTCCTGGTCGAACAACACCAGGCGGATGAGCTTCAGGCTGGAATCCAGGTTGTGTGATATATAACCCCCGATGCTGGAAAGGATCACCTGTGCCGCCAGTGATCTGGGAAAGCCGAAGATGCCGGTTGAAATAGCGGGGAAGGCGATTGATCCAATACCAAGCTGCTCGGCCAGTCGTAGCGAACCGCGGACGGCTGCCTCGAGCTTGGCTGTTTCATCCCCATCACCCCACCTGGGCCCTACCGCATGGATGATATAGCGGCAGGGGAGGCTGCCCGCATTGGTATAGGCTGGCTCGGCATGGGTGACCGGACCGTGCTCATGTACCCATTGGTTGCTCTCCGCCTGGACCTGCGGCCCACCCCGCCGCACGATGGCACCTGCCACACCTGCCCCGTGTGCCAGGTGGCAATTGGCAGCATTGACAATCGCATCCACTGTTTCAGCAGTAATATCGCCCTGGGCGATCTGCAGCTTCTGCCCGGATGAAAATGTGTGCTCTTTTACTGTCTTGTTCATGATGCATACTTCTTCATGGGTACCATTTTACCTCACCCGGTTTATGTGACAAAGCATCATGTTATTGCGAGGAAGCGTTCTATGCGACCGAAGCAATCTTCGACGGACACACTGAGAATTGATGCTTGTATAAAGCATCCCTCACAATGATAGTGATCAACCCGAGTGCTCTTTACAAACAATAGTGGATAATTTTTTCCTTTCACTCAGTCTCACTGATGTAATAGGAAGATTGCTTCGGGGAAAATCGCCCCTCGCAATGACAACACATCCTTTGTGGTTATTTTCAGTTACGAATAATATACAAAGAACCCGTCTTCGAGGTGAAAACGGGTTCCGGGGAGTTTTGTGTGCGAGCTTGCGAGGTGCAAAGGTTATTCAGCTTTTGCCTGCGTGGCAACCGCAGAAAATGCCTGCGGGTCACGCACTGCCAGGTCGGCCAGCATCTTGCGATTGATGGCGATCTTGGCGGTCTTCATGCCGTGGATCAGGCGGCTGTAGGATAAGCCGTTCAGCCGTGCCGCGGCGTTGATACGCGCGATCCAAAGGTGGCGTAAATCGCGCCTGCGTTGGCGCCGGTCACGATAGGAATACCATAATGACTTGAGCATAGCCTCATTGGCGCGCCTATATAGACGATGACGCGTTCCAAATTGACCTGCATTCATCTTGAGGATTTTCTTGTGGTGACGGTGACGATACGGACCAGTTTTTACACGAGCCATTATTTTCTCTCCTGCGAACCCCTGGGCGCCGGCAGCTTAAGGCTACCAGTTTTGTGCACCCAACGGCCGCACTAAAAGGGTGAATAGGATAAGCTACTCTGCCTTCTTCAGGTAGGGTGCCAGGCGATGGACACGCTGGATAATGCCGCGTCCTTTGACCGGGATCATTTCGGAGAACAGCCGCTTGACACGCTTGGGGGTGCGGCGGCGCAGGTGGCTTTTGCCACCCTTGGTGCTCACCACGATGCCCGTCCCGGTGACTCTGAAGCGTTTCGAGGTCGCCTTATGGGTCTTGAGTTTATATTTCTTAGTTGTTTGCTTGCGAGGCACGGTTAATACTCCTTTTCACACAAAAAACCCTTGGGGGGCAAAAGCACAAGCCTGATAAGGCTTGCTTCACCCATGCCCGCGGGATAATTTCTTGTTGGATATGAATTTGGATTACTTCTTTTTCGTCTTGGCAGGAGCCAGGACCATGACCACACTGCGACCTTCCATGATGGGGGCTTGTTCGATGGAAGAAAGATCGGCCAGCTCTTCTGCTACTTTCTTCAGGTCATTCAGCGCCAGATCAACGTAGTCAATCTCACGACCTCGAAAACGGATGCGCACCCTTACTTTGTTGCCTTCTTCCAGCCAACCCCGGGCATCGCGGATCTTGAAACCCTGGTGATAGATGTTGGTTTTTGGCCTGAAGCGGATCTCTTTGACTTCGATCTTGGTTTGTGCTCGGCGCGCGTCGCGTTCTTTCTTGGTCTTTTCGTAGAGGAATTTCCCGAAGTCCATGATCCGGCACACGGGTGGTTCGGAATTGGGGGCTACCTCCACCAGGTCCAGGTCGGCTTCGTTGGCCAGGCGTGTCGCCTCCTGGATGGAGACCACGCCTACGTTCTCACCATTGGCGCCAATCAAACGGACTTCTTTGACTCGAATAGCCTCGTTGATTCTATATTGGGTCGCGCTGATAATTCACTCCTTTCAAAACAGATTGTTAATACCACTAGATGCCTTAGTCTGGCATCTAGCGTGCCCGATGATACCATGAGTTTATCATAATCGTCAACATTTAGGAGAAAATAGTTCTCCACTAATAAGATATAAGGGTATTGGTGAAGCTGGCTATTGTTTGTCGGCTGTCTTCAGGCTCGACCGACCCTGGGTGTTTACTGTCCCGTGGTTCGCCGAGAAGTGGAAATACAGTTCGCAGTTGACACAGAGACGCCCCCGCGGGGCGTCTCTTTGGTGGCACACCGGCAGTCCCACGTCCCCGCTAGCGGCTATATCCACGCTAACGTACGTGAAAGACTACGGTGAATTTACCTATCATCAAACTTGTTGTCTTAGTCGATGATTTTCTTTGTATCATATTAGCATCCATATGTCCTCTAAACAGTCTGTTAAAGATTAAAAATATAGCCCCTTTTTCGCTAATTAGCCCTTTATTTCTTTTTCTGACCTTTCATCTTTGAAAACTGATCGCCGAAGGCTGTTTGCTGATGGCTGTTTTCCCCCCAACCGTAAAGAATTGCGAATTTTGCTTAAACCCCTGGTGGTTAGAACAATTGTGCTCTGAACCATTGGGGGATCACGCACCTGTCTAACCCAAAATCGCTGCACCCCCTTGCATTTTTTCGTTATCTTGTTGGGGCGGGATAAACCCCGCCCCTCTTTTCTACAACTCTCGTGATCTTTTCTCGATCCGGTTCTTCACCAACTTAATGAATTCGCTCACCGGCATGTCATCCTGGCGGGAGCCATCCCGTTTCCGTAGCGAGACCGTCCCTTCAGACATCTCACGCTCACCCACCACCAGCATGTATGGCACCTTGAACAGCTGGGCCTGGCGGATCTTGGCGTTCATGCGGTCGTTGCTCAGGTCAGCCTCGGCCCGGATACCTTGCTCTTTCATCTGGCTGACCAGGCGCGTGGCGTATTCATTATGAGCGTCGGTGATGGGGATCACCCTCACCTGGTCAGGCGAGAGCCAGATGGGAAAGTTACCGGCGAAGTGCTCGAGCAGGAAGCCGATCATACGCTCGTGGGTGCTAAGCGGGGCGCGGTGGATGCATAGGGGCGTCTCCTCCTGCCCATCACGGTTGATGAAGGTCAGGTTGAAGCGTGCCGGCACAGCGAAATCCACCTGGTTGGTCGCCAGAGTGAACTCCTTGCCGATCACCGACCAGATCTCCACGTCGATTTTCGGTCCATAAAAAGCAGCCTCATCTGGCACCTCTTCATACGGCACTTTACCATTATCCATTGCACGGCGCACCATATCTTCCGTTTTCAGCCATAGGCGCTCGTTATCCACATATTTCTTGCCTAAACCACTCTTATGGTGCGTGCTCAAGCGCATCATGTACTTGTCTATGCCAAAGATGGCGAAGTACTGGTGGTACAGGTCGATCACACCCATGAACTCCTGCTCGAACTGATCCTCAGCGCAGTACAAGTGGGCGTCGTTCATTTGCATCGAGCGCACGCGCATCAGTCCAAACAGCTCACCGCTCTTCTCATAGCGGTAGCAGGAGCCGTATTCCGCCAGGCGGATTGGCATGTCGCGGTAGGAGCGAGACTTCGAGCCGAAGATCTTGTGATGCATGGGGCAGTTCATCGGTTTAACGTAGTATTTCACCCCTTCCAGCTCCATGGGAGGGTACATGCTCTCGGCGTAATAGGGCAAGTGACCCGAATGCAGGAACAGGTCCTCCTTCGCCAGGTGGGGGGTGCGCACGCGTAGATAGCCTGCTTTGTCTTCCAGCTCCTTCGCCAGCTTCTCCAGCTCGTCGATGATGACGCCACCGCGCGGCAGCCACAGAGGCAGCCCGGGACCGACTTCCTCATCGAAGGTGAAGATTTCCAGCTCCTTGCCCAGCTTGCGATGGTCGCGCTTCTTGGCTTCCTCGATCAGCCACAGGTATTCCTCCAGCTCCTTGGAGGTCTTCCAGGCAGTACCATAAATGCGCTGCAGCATGGGGTTGTGCTCATCCCCGCGCCAATAGGCACCGGAGGAGCTCAAAAGTTTGAGGGCCGATGGGTTGATCTGCCCGGTATTATCCACGTGGGGGCCGCGGCACAGGTCGGTGAAGGTATCGGAAGTATAGATGGATATCTCCGGCTTTCCCTCCAGCGGGTTGCCATATTCGTCGTAACCGCCCTGCTCGAGCCCGTCGATCAGCTCCAGCTTGTAGGGCTGTTCCTTGAAGATCTGGCGGACTTCATCCGATGAAACCACCTGCCTAACAAACTTGTGGTGCCCCGCGATGATCTGGCGCATGCGTTTTTCGATCTTCTCCAGGTCTTCAGGAGTCAGTGGGCGCGGTAAGTCGAAGTCATAGTAGAAGCCGTTCTCGATGGGTGGCCCGATGGTGTACTTAGCCTCCGGAAACATCTCGATGACCGCTTCTGCCATGACGTGTGCTGCCGAGTGGCGAATACGGTATAACTCTGTGTCTTCATAACGTTCTTTTTTGTGTTCAGCCATTCATGTCTCCTTTAAGTATATTTATGACATGCTTTCGATTAAACAAAACCTCTCGCCCAACTGGGGCGAGAGAAGTCTCACGCGGTTCCACCCAGATTTATATCCCAGGTCTCTGCCTTGGATACATCTCGTTGGACCAATAACGGGGTCAACCGTTCACCCTACTCGGCAGTCAGGCCTGGATCCTGCTCCCACCTTTGGGGGTCACGCTCACGGGTGGTTTTCACTGGCTCTTTTCCGAAGGAGACTTTCAGCCGATGATCTCCAATCTCTAGCGGATACCTGCCATTTACTCGTCCCGGTCAACGCGGTATTTTGCTTACAAAATTATACTACGCTTTTTACGATTTTCAAGAGGCCAGGCGTCTGGTGAGCTACTAACAGCGAAATGCCACCAGCATGCCATCGCGGATGGGGATCAGCGAGGATACCCAATCGGGGCTTGTGGTCAATATTCGGGTGAGCTCACGTACACCTTCCGTGGTAGGATCATTATCATTCCCATCCAGCACCTGTCCGTGCCACAGGAGGTTATCCACGATCAACACACCACCCGGACGCAGCTTTTCACGAATCATCGGCAGTGATTCGGGGTAGCATTCCTTGTCGATATCATTGAAGATCAGGTCAAAAGGACCAGGCGTCTGGGATAAAGTCTCGATCGCTTCAGCCATGTGGTACTCCAAAAAGCTTGAGTACCCGAGCCGCTGCATGTGTTGACGGGCGTCATTGGATAGATTTTCATCCCAAACTACATGATGTACCTTACCGCCACCATTCTCCATCACTGCTCGCGCAAACCAGGCGGTCGAGTAACCATATCCCGATCCCATCTCAAATACCGCCCGTGCTCCGACCATACGGGCAATCTGGTAACACAGGTACCCGCATACCGGCCCGATGATTGGAAAGTGTGTTTGCTCGGCGAAGGCTTCCATGGCTTGCATCTCTCCAGGGCGCTCGGGAACAAGCTTTTCCAAATAGGTGTTAATTTGGTAAAAATCCTTTAAATCACTCATAGTCTCCCTCTTTTCTGGACTAAAACAATCCAATTATACTCAATATTGTCAATATTTGACCAAGTGATATCCCCCTTATGGCATACAATCCCCTTCTCAAACATGCGTTCCCATGTTAAACTCTATGCGCTTCACATAATCCCGGCGCTCTCGCACGAGGGCGTCTTTTTGTGTAGGAAAATTTGATGTACATCATTCTCACCGGATCCGTGGCATTCGATTATCTGATGACCTTCCCGGGCTATTTTCGAGACCACATCCTGCCTGATAAGCTGGATTCGATCAGTCTGTCTTTCCTGGTTGATTCTTTCACTAAACGGCGCGGCGGCATCGCCCCTAACATTGCCTACACCCTGGCGCTCCTGGGAGAGCGACCGCACATCATGGCCACTGTGGGCGAGGATTTCGCTGAATACCGAGACTGGCTGGAGAGTAAAGGGGTAGACACTTCGAGGATGAAAGTCATCTGTGGCGTGGTCACCGCCTCGTTCTTTTGCAACACCGACCGCTCGAATAATCAGATTGCCAGCTTCTATCCAGGCGCCATGGGATGCGCCAAGGAGCTTAGTTTCAGGCAGTGGGAGGGTGAAAGACCTGACCTGGTGGTCATCTCACCCAATGACCCGGAGGCGATGAAGCAATATGTGGCCGAGTGCCACGAGCTGGGCATCCCTTACTTGTATGACCCCAGCCAGCAGATCGTACGCCTGACGGATGAAGAGCTGCGGACGGGCATAAGTGGGGCACTGGCGCTGTTCGTCAATGATTACGAATTCGGCCTTGTGCAGAAGATGACCGGGATGTCCGTACAGGACCTGCTGCAATATATGCAGTTCATGGTGGTGACGTGTGGTAGCCAGGGTTCGAAGGTTTATTCAAGGGAGCAGGAATATTCTATCCCGGTCGTCCCGCCTGAGCAGATTGCCGACCCGACTGGCGTGGGGGATGCCTACCGTGGAGGCTTCCTCACCGGCTACAGCCACGACCTGGACCTGGAAATTTGCGGGCAAATGGGTACGCTGGCAGCCACTTATTGCCTCGAAAGGGAAGGTACTCAAGGACATGTCTACACCAAAAATGAGTTCATTGCCCGTTTCAGGCAGCATTTCGATGACCATGGGCAGCTAGAGAAGCTGCTCTATAAATAAGCCATTAGTAGATCAAGGAATTGGGAGATGAATATGGAAAACTACGACATCAAAGACTCGAAATTAGCCGAGGGTGGTCGCAGACGAATCGATTGGGCAGAACGTGAGATGCCCGTCCTGCGCTTAATCCGTGAGCGTTTTGCCAAAGAACGCCCCTTAAAAGGGGTACGCATGTCAGCCTGTCTGCACGTCACCACGGAGACTGCCAATCTTGCCCAGACCCTCCACCTGGGAGGGGCTGACCTGGTGATAACCGCTTCAAACCCGCTCTCCACCCAGGATGACGTGGCGGCTGCCCTGGTCAATATCTACGAGGTACCCACCTATGCCATCAAAGGTGAGGATAACGTAACCTATTACAAGCACATCCAAGCTGCCCTGGACCATGCGCCCCAGGTCACCATGGACGATGGCGCTGACCTGGTAAGCACGCTGCACAAGGAACGCCGCGAACTGCTCAAGAACGTGATGGGAGGAACAGAAGAAACCACTACAGGTGTGATCCGCCTGCGCGCCATGGCAGCCGATGGTGCCTTGAAATTCCCTGTCATCGCGGTGAATGATGCCCAAACCAAACATCTCTTTGACAACCGTTATGGCACAGGTCAATCCACACTCGATGGCATCGTGCGCGCCACTAACGTCCTGCTGGCAGGCAAGGTCTTCGTGATCGCCGGGTATGGTTGGTGCGGTCGAGGCCTGGCCATGCGGGCGCGCGGCATGGGTGCCAATGTGGTGATCACCGAAATTGACCCTCTGCCTGCATTGGAAGCCGTGATGGACGGATTCAGGGTACTGGAAATGAGCGAAGCCGCCAGGATCGGCGATATCTTCGTCACTGTGACGGGTGACCTGAATGTGATCGACCGCTCACATTTCGAGCTCATGAAAGATGGCGCCATTGTGGCCAACTCGGGTCACTTTAATGTTGAGATCAACATCCCAGCGCTCGAGAAAATGAGTAAGGAAAAACGCCTGGTGCGCCCCTTTGTGGAACAGTATATCTTGAAGGATGACCGCAGAATCAACCTGCTGGGAGAAGGTCGCTTGATCAACCTGACAGCTGCCGAAGGTCACCCTGCCAGCGTGATGGACATGTCATTTGCAAACCAGGCATTGAGTGTGGAATACATAGTCAAAAATGCTGATAAGTTGGAAAAGAAGGTCTACAGTGTGCCACCGGAGATCGACAGTGAGATTGCGCGCCTGAAACTAGATGCGATGGGTGTGCAAATCGATAAGCTCACTCCAGAACAGGAAAAATACCTCCATTCATGGGAAGAAGGCACGTAATGCGCACAAAGCCTGGTCGAATAAACCAGGCTTGCATATTGAAGAAGGCAACCCGATGAAGGTTGAACCGGTCACACTGACGGGGCGTATCGTCCGGCTCGAGCCGCTTTCTGAAGCACACATACCCACTCTAGCAAAAGTCGGGCTCGAGGAAGATATCTGGCGCTACATGCGCTATGGTAAGGTGGAAACGGTCGAGCAGCTAAGCGTCTGGGTGCGTGAGATGCTCGACCTGCAAGCCCTGGGGACTGACCTGCCCTTTGCCGTCATATTCATGGCTTCAGGCAATGCCATTGGGTGCACACGCTATTTGCACATTGACCCACCCAACCGCTCGCTAGAGATTGGTGGTACCTGGTACGGGTTGGACTATCAGAGGACCCAAGTCAATTCTGAATGCAAATACTTATTGCTCAGGCATGCCTTCGAGAAGTTGGAGTGCATCCGTGTTTGGTTTAAGACGGACCTGCGTAACCAACATTCACAGCGTGCTTTGGAAAGGTTGGGGGCAGTCAAAGAAGGGGTGCTGCGGAATCACATGATCCTGCCAGATGGCCACATTCGGGATTCGGTGGTGTACAGCATACTTCCGAAAGAGTGGCCTCAAGTGAAGATGAGATTGGAAGCACAATTGAAACCCAAATGACTTAACAGGGTGAAACTTCCGAGGACGACACCCCTGACTCTCTTCGCTTTACAGAATCCAAGCCTACGTGCTACAATGAAAACCGCAATTATTCAATGACTTTATTGGTGGCATTCCACCATAACTATTATCTACAAGAGTACAACAAAATATGAGTGATAAAAAACTTCGCATCGTCCCTTTGGGCGGACTGGGGGAAGTTGGCAAGAACATGATGGCAGTCGAATATGGCGAGGATATCCTCGTTATCGACGCTGGGCTGATGTTCCCTGAAAACGACATGCTGGGGATCGACTATATCATCCCGGATTTCCAATACCTGCTGGATAAGCGCCAGCATGTATGTGGCATCATAATAACCCATGGTCATGAAGACCACACCGGTGCCATCCACCATCTGCTGGAACAGATCAAAGCGCCCATCTATGCCACACCCCTAACGCGTGGTCTGGTGGAGATCAAGCTCTCCCGTGGAGGGTTACTCAACCAAGTGAGTCTGAACACAGTTCAAGCTGGTGAGATGGTTCAGATTGGTCCGTTCAAGGTCGAATTCTTCCATGTATGCCACTCCATACCGGATGGGGTAGGGTTGGGAATCGACACACCGCAAGGTCTGGTCATCCATTCCGGTGACTTCAAATTCGACCACACCCCGGTGGATAGCTGGCCGACTGATTTTGCCAAGCTAGGCGAGTTCTCCGGGCGAGGTGTGCTGGTGCTCATGGCAGACTCGACCAATGCAGATAAGCGCGGCTGGACACCCTCCGAACGGGTGATCGAGCCGGCGTTGGATCAAGTCTTCCGCTCAGCACAGGGGCGCATCATCGTAGCCACTTTCGCCTCGGTGATCTCACGGATGCAGCAGGTGGCGAATATTGCCATTAACCACGGGCGCAGGATGACTTTTGTAGGCACAAGCATGAATGAGAATGCACGCATCTCACGCAAGCTTGGCTACCTGGATATCCCAGATAACCTGATGGTCAGCGTGGAACAAGCTCTGAAGATGAAGCCGAATGAAGTCGTCCTGATGTGTACGGGCTCTCAAGGTGAACCGTCCTCCATCCTGGGACGCCTCTCAACGGGCACGAACCGGCAGTTCGATTTGCAGTCGGGGGATACCGTAGTGCTATCATCGCACCCGATCCCTGGTAATGAGGAAAGCGTGCATCGTACCATCAACCGTCTCTTCAGGCGCGGTGCCAGTGTGATTTACGATGCCATTGCTCCAGTGCATGTATCTGGGCATGCCAGCCAGGAAGAAGAGAAACTGCTGATCAATCTGGTCAAGCCCAAACATTTCATTCCAATCCACGGTGAGCTGCGTCACCTGCATCAGCATGCCGACCTGGCACGTGAGCTGGGGATTCCAGCCGAACGCGTTGCTACGGTCGAGAATGGTCATTCGATTGAATTTGAAAATGGCAACATGAAGCTTGGCGAGCGTATACCAGGTGGATATGTCTTTGTGGATGGTGCGGGCGTGGGGGATATCGGCCCCAGCGTGGTGCGGGAGCGTGAAGCCCTGGCACGTGATGGGATCGTGCTGGTCAACCTGGCGATTGACCGCAACACATGCCAGCTTCGGGATGAACCCGAAATCATCACGCGCGGTTTTATAATTATCCGTGATTCCGATGTGCTATTAGCAGGGATGAGCAAGCTAATTCGTGAAACCGTAGGGCGTGGCAATGGTGAGTTGAAGGAAGACCTGCGGAATACATTAATGAGTTATATCTATAACGAGACCAAGCGCCGTCCGATGATCTTCATCACCACCAGCCGCGAGTGAAAAAAAAGCGGGTGAAACTCACCCGCTTTTTTTTATCCATAAGGTAGTAATTATCAAGCAATAAAGGTAACCACCACCAGAATCATCGCCAGGAGGATCAATGCGGCGACGGTTGCCCATGCCAGGATGTTAAAAATCCGCCCATTGCTGAATTTTCCCATCAATCGTTTGTCGTTGATCAGCACCAGCATGGTGATAAGGATCACCGGTAGCAGCACCCCATTAAATGTCTGGCTGATCAACATTGCCTGGATCAAAGATTGGATTGGCAGCAAAATAATGGCTGCTCCAAGTATGATCATTGCAGTATAGATGGCAAAGAAAATGGGGGCATCTTTTAACTCGCGGCTGAGGCTGTTCTCCCAGCCGAAAGCCTCACACACCGTATAAGCGGTGGAGAGCGGCAGGATGGCAGCTGAGAAAAGCGAGGCGTTCAGCAGTCCTAGCGCGAAAAGAATGGAAGCATATTTCCCTGCCAGTGGACCAAGTGCCAGGGCGGCATCTTTCGCGGTTTCAATATTTAACCCGCTTTTATAAATCGTATCCGCACAGGCAATGGTGATGAAAGAAGCTACGAAAACAGCAAAAAGCGAGCCAATGACCACATCCACCCGCTCGTAGGCGTAATCCTTGATCTGAAGACCTTTGTCCACAATGGATGATTGCTGGTAGAACTGCATCCACGGGGCAATAGTTGTGCCAATGATAGTCACAAATATGGTCACGTATCCCACATCCAGATGGAAGCTGGGGGTCGCCAGGGCGCGCCCGACTTCTGACCAATCGGGGGCGGCAAGTAAACCTGAGGCCACATATGCCAGATAGATCGCACTGGCTACCAGGAAAACCCGCTCGACGATTTTGTAGCTCCCTTTGACAATTAAAAACCAGACTGCCACAGCAGCCAGGGGAACCGAAATGTACTTACTGACTCCAAAAATCTCCATGCTGGCTGCCACACCAGCAAATTCACTGACCGTATTTGCCAGATTTACGAACAAGAGTAAGGCTAGAATCAACGTGGTCACCCTGACGCCCATACGCTCGCGGATCAGGTCTGCCAAACCTTTACCGGTGACAACCCCCAACCGGGCACTCATCTCCTGCACGATGATCAACGCGACTGCCACCAGTGGCATCATCCACAACAACGCATAACCATAATGAGCGCCTGACACTGAATAAGTGGTGATTCCACCGGCATCATTATCGACGTTCGCGGTGATAATGCCAGGACCAACAACCGCCAGCAGTAAAGCCATGCGTATGCGTAATGGTTTAATGCGTTGCCACATGCTCATGATCATCTTCCCTCGTGTTAAATGATAATGATGCTATATCTATTCCACCAACATTGGAAACCAACCGGATGATTACTGGTAAAAACGCGGCAGGCGCTTCTTCCAGGCAGTGGGGATGATTTTATCGAGGGCATCATCCGCAGTCACGATGCCATGCATGCGTTTCTGTTCATCCACCACAGGGACCGCCAGGAGATTGTATTTCGAGACCACCTGTGCAATATCATCCTGACTATCCATCAAATCTACCGTCACCACCCGTTTCTCCATAAAATCGATGACCAGGGCGTCTGGCTGAGCCAATACCAGCTGGCGCAGAGAAAATACACCCAACAAGTGTTCATCTTGATCCGCCACATAGATGTAATAAATTGTCTCGGCTTCGGGGGCAGTTTCTCGCAATCGTTCCATGACCTGCGAGGCTTTGAAGTATGCCGGTACGATGAAATATTCGGTGTTCATGATGCCGCCAGCAGTATCTTCCGGATAGGTCAACAGTTTGCGGACATCTTCAGCCTCATCATCTTGCATCAGCTTGAGCAGCTCATGCTTGCGGTCTTGAGGCAGCTCAGCCAGCAGGTCAGCCGCTTCATCGGGTGCCATCTCTTCCAACACATCTGCCACCCGGTCATCCGGCATGCGCTCAATCAGACTGGCCTGAAAATCAGGCTCGACCTCTTCCAAGGTGTCCGCCAGAGTTTCGATATCCAGTGTCTCAAGGATCTTGCTGCCTTCTTGTCTGGTCAGATCGCTCAATATCTCTGCCAGGTCAGCCGGGTGTAAATCGGCCATTTTCGAAGTTGGCACCTTCAATCGCATGGGCTGGTCAGATGACAGAAGCTCAATATTATCCCAGGATATGATGGATGGGAGCTCAGACGATCGGGGACGCGCAGTCAAACGATCAGCCAGGCTTCCCAATCCCAACCTGCGGATTAACCCCACCCCACTGATGTCCACATTGGCGACGTAAACACTGCCGTTGACGCGGGTTAGCTCCAGGTCATTGACGCGCACAACCCTCATACCATCTGTGTCAATGATCTGTTTATCCAGCACATCCCGCACCAGGTGTAAGTCTTCCGGTTGGGGATGATATTGGGTGATTTCAGAAAACTTCTTTTTTAATGGAATAGCCAGGGAAATTAAAGCTGCCACTTCATGCATCGGGATGAATACCGAGCCTGAATGCTGCTTTACTTCAATAGCCACCAGCTGAGGGTGAGGGACCTCCCCATGGCGGATGGCAAGCAAGTCCCTAAGCTTGCCGAGGCGTTTCCCATCGACATCAACGACGGGCCGGCCGATAAATTCGCTGGCGTATAACATGCTTCACCTCCTGAACCATACAGGATCATACTAAATACCGCAGGCATGTTCAGGAGATAAGAGGGTTAAAAAATTTTCCCGGAAGGCCTGGTTGTATTACAACCACTTCCGGGAAGTTAATCCATTCCGGTAAACCTTCCCTTTTATGCCTTCCTGATCCATGCAGGCAGATTCAAGTTGTTAAACGCACACCCAGGTGTGCGCCGACTACTCGGAGGGTGGTCATCATCTTCGTTTATGATGGTTTGCAGGTTGACTCCCATCGAGCAATTATTACTAACAACTACTTCTTGAGTATGGTTAATCAATATTGTCATGATCAAACAGGCTTTCAACTACGGCGCAGCAAAGTATAGCACCAGGGTTCTATGACGGCAAGAGGGTAAAATATATAGCTATTCAAGCAAACCATAGATCGGAAGGAACTTTTTTTCAGGGTTTGCCGTCTTAGAGAAACAAATATAGTTACATGGAGGTAACAATGCGTACCAAATTATTTATACCCACAATCTTACTTATTGCAGCCGCAGTCTTAAGCGCTTGCAGTGGAACAGTCCAAATCGGACAGGCCCAGCCGCGAACGATCAATGTGACAGGCAACGCACAGGTCATCCTGGCCCCAGATATTGCTTATATTTCTATAGGGGTCCACAGTGAAGCCAAGAGCGCCAAAGAAGCAGTGGCAAGCAACAACTCACATACCCAGGCGGTAATCGATGCAATCAAAGGTCAAGGCGTCGACGCTAAAGATATCCAAACTACGAACTTCAGCGTTTACCAGCAGGAAAAGTTCGCTCCAACTGGCGAAGACTTGGGTTCATTCTTTATGACGGATAATACCGTCTACGTAACCATGCGCGATATCTCGAAAATCGGAGATATCCTGGATGCATCGATAAACGCAGGTGCCAACAGCATCTACGGCATCACTTTTGATGTTCAAGATAAGGAAGCTGCTTTAACAACAGGCCGCGACCAGGCCATGGCAGATGCCAAAGCGCAGGCCGATGAGCTTGCCAAGGCAGCCGGAGCTACACTTGGCGCGGTCCAGTCCATCAGCTATTACAGCAGTGCCCCCGTCCCCGTTTATTACGACAACAAAGCAGTTAGCGCGGGGGTTGGTGGTGGAGGCAGCGTACCCATTTCATCCGGTCAGCTGACGTTGACAGTGTCCGTCACCGTGAC
>CAZXPK010000079.1:12257-16525 GCA_964642565.1 uncultured Anaerolineaceae bacterium | reverse complement strand
GTGGAATGATTCGCGTCGGCGCAGTACACTACAATACCCTGGAAGAGGTTTCTAGATTGCACCAGGCTTTAGGAGCAATTGTTGTATCTGATCAAGGATAACAAATACGTCTATGGAGGACGCGTTCATAAGCTTGTCGAATTATAAGGAGACAGTAAAAATTTTCACTAACCCGGGATATCTGTCTTACCCTCTTGCAAAGGGGCCTGGCTTTCTTCCTGAAGCACGGACCACCTTCGGTTGATCATTGCCAACCATTCAATGAGTGCTTTTGGTAAGGGGGGATCGGCAGGAGGATTCTCATTGTTTTCTTCAGGCAACTGCTCAATCTCGGCTGGTTTTGGCAATATTGTCTCGTTGTTAGCCATCTCTTTGATCTCCTCTTGAGCCATCCTAACTTCTCCATTTTTATCGAATAAAATTTTAAGCTAGAATTTTCTGAGTTTCACTCGCGTCATTGGATGATAGGCAGATTAATTGTCTATGAGTGTCAACTGCTCCACCATTGCACAATTAAATAATAAACCTGGATCACTGCTGGTTTTACCCCACACACATACGGGATATCAAGGTGGAGACCCAACATATAGGTGATCCATGAAGGATTTGAACCTTCATTCAAATGAATAAAAGCCACTGACATCCATTCTGTACATAAGTTCTTTATTTCCAGTATGTCCTATATATGGGGGTAATTTTATCCAACATGTCTTCTGAATCCATAGATTAACATCCCGGCTGCACCGCAACTACACCATTGTGGGATTAGTTCTAAGAAGACAGTTTTACATAATCGACAAGGGGAGCCAGCTTGCAGCCTTGTCCATATCGAGAATTTATCCACAGATACATTCCCGTGATGCCAAAATGCCCAGTTTTAGGGCATTTTGGCATCATTCTATGCGGATTTGTCGAAACTAATCTTCTTTTTCATATAAACAATACCCTAATTTTTCGCTAATAATTCCGGAACTTATTTCCTGTATACTACGTAACATAACACCGATAAGCACGAACACTGGGACGCGGCTGCATATTCATTCCCGGTTGAGATGAAGGAAAATGCTAACTGAAACAAACGAAGCCATCCAGGGTCAGCGGCAAAGCTGGAACCTGATTAAGAAATTAGGGGAAGGGGATGCCGGTGAAGTCTACCTGGTTGAGTCTTTATTGGATAACCAGCCCGCGATCGTAAAGCGTCCCCGCAGAGGCTCCTTCTTCAGCGACATCCTACGCCAGGCAAGCCAGATAAAAACAGAAGGCAGCATCTTGCGCGGGCTGCCAAGAGCTGCGTTCACGAACCAGAGTCTCCACCTGAACATCCCTACTCTGATAGATCAGAATAGGTCGGAATACGGGTTGGGCGAGCAGACCTTTATCATCATCGAACAGGCTAGAGGGCTAGACTTGAAGCTGCTCAGCCAGGTCATCCGCTTCGGCCCAGCCAGCATCCAGACTCTACCTATAAACCCAGAATCCACATTCTTAATCCAACAATGGTCTCAGTTTCCGGAATTTCCAGCGCAATTATTAGTCCGCATCTTGTTGGGCGTGCTTAATCTTCTTGAGACTATCCATACCACCGAAATCCGTAATGAACAAGGCACGCAGTCCGGTGTGATCTGGAACGATGTCAAACCGGAACATCTCTATTGGGATCCCTTGGGCGTCCGCCTGACGGTCATCGATTGGGGCAATAGCCAATTTCTGGAGAGCGATAGCGTTACCAAAGACCGCCATTACTCTGCCCTGGATGACTTCCGCCAGTTTATACAGGAAATGGGCAGTTTTATTTTGGAAGCCAATTCGGCTCTGTATACTCGCCTGGAGTGGCCTGAGAACTCAGCCAGCAGTATCATCTATGAGCATGTCATCCAGCCACTGAAGGAAAAACTGGCAGCCCTGCACGAGGTTGATTCCGAACATCTGCAAGCGCTGCGCCAGCAGGAAGTGGATCTGTACGGTCTACCCAGGCCGGAGCTGGAACAGATCGTTCAATATGAAGAGCTGCAGCAGCAGTTGGCAGCGTATGGTGAAATGCCAGATAATTTTAGCGCCATCAATTTTATGTTTAAGGCCGCCTATCAAATGGCTGCCGAGTACAGACTGGCTGAGTTTCAAAAAGTTTGTGAAAATGCCGCCAGGCTGCCCTCCACTTCTTCCGATAAATGGAAACTGTTAAACGAAATTGCGGCAGTAGCCAGACAAACTGCGGTTACGGATGAGCTGACCCAGACTGCATTCTCGAATGCCTTGGCAGCCGGTGTGGCTGGGGATTGGACTGTGGCGCTTTGGGAATTGTTTGCACGCCTGGGTGACGGGCCACGACCAGACTGGTGGGAAAAAATCAGCCAGGAGGTGCGTAAGATAGCCTTAGGTCTTGAACCAGAGGCCATATCTCCTTACACCATGTTCGCTCGCCTATATTACACCCTGCAGGCTGAGGTCACGAGGTATGGCGACCAACGCCTGCGTGCGGCTGCTGAAGGGATGGGCAACAACAGTCAAGAACTGGGGGGTTTTCATTGGCAGGCCAGTGAAGAGCTAATTGCTACCGTCCGCGAAGAAATCATTAAAAAGTGGAAAGAAATCGAACCCTGCCCACCTAATTCCGGCATCGGTTACACGGAGGTGGACAGCCTAATCGATCCGATCGATGAGCTTTTACCTGGCTCGCGTGAAAAGGTTGAAAAATCGTTGACGCAACCGAAAGCCCAGGTCGATCTGGTTTTGAATGCTTGGGAGCAGAAGGATTTCGAGCTGGCCCGCCGTGGGCTGCGCTCGATCCTGGTGTGGGACCCTGACCGCGCCCGCCTGTTAACCGCGGAGAAGGCGATCGGGGCAGCGCCGCAGTGGCTGGCACGCGTCCGCAGAGGCGCTGGCAAGGATGAGCCTTTCTATGATTATTTGACCTCGGTAGAGCTGGCAGGACGCACCCTGCGCAACCAGGTTGGGCCCTCGAAATGGTTGGATGAGACCCTGGAGGCTTTCAAACGCTTACGCAGGGGCACGCGGTCGGTGGATCTAATGATCGAGTATCCCGAGATCATGCATGAGCTGCCCTGGTTGAATGAATACCAATCGCGTGAGATCTTGTCTCTACCGCACACCCATCCCCTCACCGTGGAAAGAGATAGAGCCAGGTATTCCCAAGCCAATATAACTGAAGGAGTGGTGGAGGGCAAGTTCGGCTCCAACCAGAGCATGGTCCTGGCAGAACCATTGGACACCTGGATGCCGGAAGCGCGCGGCTCCTCTGCCCGCGTCTTTGCCGGAAATCTGCGCAACCTGTCCAAACATCCACTGTCGCTCGCCTTCAAGATCATGCGACCGGATCAATTGGATTATGCCATCCCATTATTCATCGAAGAAATCCAGATCCTGACCATGCTGCGCGACGTGCCTGGCATTACGCCCTTCGTGGAGTGTGGATTTATCAAGATTAAAGATGGGCAGGCTCTACCAAGCGACGAAAGCCATGCCTCGGCAGAGCAGCTGTCAGGGCAGGTCATCCATTATGGCGTCGAACAGGCTCAGAATTTCCTGGCTTCTATGGATAGGCAATTATCTGTTGGGTGGCTGCCGTACCTGGCATTGGTGAGACGCAACCCGGAGTACAATTTACTACGCTATTGCGACGCCAGCTACACCCACGGCTGGTTCTTGACGCTGCGAGACAGCCTGGTGCTTTCCTTGCAGATATGTGACATCTTACAGTTTGCCCACGACCGCAATATTGTCTACCGCGATCATAAAATCCTGCATTATTATTGGGACACTGACGCTCACGGCGTGGCGATGATCGATTGGAACATCGCCAAGCGCCAGCCACAAGGGCTGTCAGAAGCAGAAAAACAGTTCGACCTTGTCCAGTTTGGCGCTCGTGGGCTGCACCATATTTTCACCGGACGGCCTGCCCAGGGCAGCTTACCGTTGGGACCCAACCGGCCAGAGGACATCGAGAAAGCTTCCACTCATTACCCGGTCAACTGGACATACGATGACGAACGCTTACCTAACCAGCTTCGAACCATTCTAGAACAGACACTGAATCAAGGGTATACTCAGGTCCGCGATATCCGGCAGGACCTGCTGGGTATCTATCAACAGCTTCCTGGAACAGATAAGAGTTAGAAAAGCATACAGGTATATGAACGTTTTATATGAATTTATTTGATCTAATTGAAAAGCAGTATCAAGAGCTCCAAGACTGTCCCTCCGCCAGTGTGGTTGATCTGCGGCATCTCCTGCTTGATATCGAAGAGCTG
>CAZXPK010000079.1:0-12157 GCA_964642565.1 uncultured Anaerolineaceae bacterium | reverse complement strand
GAATCGCAGATGGAAATGGCAGAGAAGCTTTTCTACAGCGGTCGTTATGCTGAAGCCGTTCAGATCTTCGACCGCATCTTACAGGTAGAGCCGAACTGGGAACGGGCCCGTCAACACCGTACCGAGGCAGAAAATTACCTGCGCACCGGTTACATCCCGGTCGTAGCCTTACCGGCCGACGCGGCTTCTGCCTATGGTAAAGCACAATCCGCGGCTCGGGTGGGACGCTTTGCGGATGCATTGGCGCTATTGGAGAGCGCCCAGAATGCCTTACACGAGCTGGGTATTCAACGCTGGCAGGAAGGCCAGGACTTCGCCCAAAAGCTCCAGGAAAACATCGACGCCGAAAAAGCCTTTGAAGAAGGGCTTACTCTATTCCGGCAAGGGAATATTGACGATGCCATTGAAAGGATACAAGCTGCGGTTGGTGCTACCGGCATGCCTAAATACTCGGAGCGAGCTCAGAGTCTACGAAAAGTCAAAGACAGCTTGCGTTCGATCTATGATAGTTTAAACCAGGCCGAGCTTGATCCGCAAACCGCCTCGCAGGCGAAGGCCAACCTGGACGCACTGGTGGTCGAATACGGAGAAAATCCGGCTTTCGGACGTTTGATCGAGCGCTTTAAAGCCATCACACCGCGCGTCGTGGAACCATTAAAAGAACAGACGCGCGCTCTGAAGAACCAGGCTGAACACGCTACCACACTCGAGGAGGGGCTGTACCTCAATAAGCAAGCGCGCCAGAGTCTGGCACAAATCCGTAACCTGGAGGGTGTAGATGAAAGCCTGGATCGCCTGCAGAGTGAGATCGAGGGCCAGCAGCGCTCCTATCAGAAATTCGATAACGATTTACAGGCTGCTAACCAGGCCTACGAAAAAAATCCGACCTGGCCAGCTGAAGCTGCCCGCCTGAGTGCCGAAGTGGTAAAGCATTTTCCAATCGATCCGGGCGTGAAAGAGCTGAAGCGAAAACTACGCAACTTTCGCCTGAAAGTGTTAGGGATCCAGGCTGGTCTCGTTCTGATAGGAATTCTCATCCTGGCTGGCTTGGGCGCATGGGGAAACAACAAATACCAGGCTTACCTTCTGGCCCAGACCCCCACCCTGACATCGACTGCTACCTCCACGGCTACACTCACCCCTTCACCTACCCAGACACCCACGCTGACCCCCACCTTGCTGCCCACTTTGACCCCCACCCTTACCCCTACCCCAATCGTTGCCTTCACCCAGAGGGATGTGTATGCTCGGAATGGATGTTACGAAAAATTTACTGCCGTAGGAAAGATTCCCTCTGGTGCAAGTGTGCGCTTTCTGCCGACCGAACGGCGCTTCGACGAATTCAACCGTGAGTGTGTGCTGGTGGAGTACCTGACCGATAACGGCGGAGCTATCGCCGGCTGGGTGCTGACGCTAGATGTGGGGGTGGAGCTCCCGCCCACGGCGACCAGTGCACCGTAAAACACGGTCTGAAGAAAATTACTCCTATGCATTATTTATTGGATTAAATAATAAGCGTAGTACCTGCCTATAATAAACCAGGGGCTATCAATTAACGTAAAATGGGATTCAGGTGCTTCCTACAACAATCATTATTTCGATTTAATTCACCCCATCTTTTGGAAGCTGAATTTCAGTGCGGGATACAATTCACGATAAAGCGGATACATTTTCCGATACATTATGGCTTGCCTTTCATCAGGTTTGGTAATCTCAGCAATTTTTATCACCTGCTTGCAAGCGGTAGCAACATCCGGCCACACACCAACACCCACACCAGCCAGCAGGGCTGCCCCGTAGGCTGCCCCCTCAACCGCGTTGACTGTTACCAGTTCAGCTTCGAGCACACTGGATAGTATCTGCCGCCATAATGCACTTTTTATACCTCCACCGGATGCGCGCACCTGGTTGATTTCTCCTAGCCCGGCATGTTGGATCATTGTGAAGATATCTTTAAGCCCAAATGATACGCCCTCCAACACAGCCCGCGTCAGATGGCCACGTCCGTGGCGTAGGGTCAACCCAATGAACGCCCCGCGCGCCAATGGATCAGCGTACGGTGTGCGCTCACCGCTCAAGTAGGGAAGAAACTGCAAGCCTTCGCTGCCTGCCGGAACACTCTCAGCCTCTTTCAATAGATCATCAAAGCTTATCTCCGGTGACAGCGTGTCGCGGTACCACTGCAAACTACCTGCCGCTGATAGCATCACACCCATAAAATGCCACCTACCTGGTATAGCATGACAGAAAGCGTGCAGCCGACCTTCTGGCTCTATCAGCGCAGATGGCGTAGTTGCAAACACAACACCTGAGGTCCCAACAGTCACTGCTACTACCCCAGGCTCAACTGCTCCAACACCCACTGCTTGAGCAGCTTGGTCACCACCGCCTGCGATGACAGGAGTACCAGCCTTCAGCCCAGTTGCTTCCGCATCTTTAGCTTTTACCTGACCCGTGATTTCAGGTCCTTCATATGTTGGTGGCATCCAGGTCGGGTTGATCCCTAGTACATCCAATAGTTCTGGAGACCAGTCTCGCCTCTTTAAATCAAAGAGCACAGTGCCTGAACCATCAGCCTTGTCCATTCCATATTCGCCCGTGAGGCGGTAGCGGATGTAATCCTTTGGCAGGAGTACATGCTTTACTTTTTTATAAACTTCCGGTTCGTTCTCTGCTACCCACAGGATCTTGGGAGCAGTAAATCCAGTCAAGGCCATATTGCCGGTGATCTGAATAAAGCGGTCCCTGTCAATCCGTCTGTGGATCTCGTCACATTGGGCCTGTGTGCGTTGGTCATTCCACAGAATAGCTGGGCGCAAGACTCGCCCTGAGTTGTCCAACAGCACGAGGCCGTGCATCTGCCCTGTTAAGCCGATCGATGCGACGGATGCACTCTCCACTCCTGCCTGCCCGAGAACTGCCTTGATGACCTTCAATGCAGCTATCCACCATTCAGCTGGATCCTGTTCGGACCAGAGTGGCCGTGGAGAGGACAGCGTGTGGGGAGTTGAGGCGTTCGCGACAACAGTTCCTGTCTTATCGATAAGCAACGCCTTGGTACCGGTAGTGGAAGTATCAATACCGAGATAGTAAGCCATTTTTATTCCAATCCAATTCCATCCACGATGGCCTGTATCGCGTCTTCATCCTCCGGAACATCAACGTTCTCATACAATTCCCAGGTCTCTGTATGAGAGACAGAACCACCCGGAGCTATGGCGACGATTGGAGCCAGTGTTTCCAATTCTATGAACCGGTGATCGCAATAACACTCGCTCGAACTGCCAAAGTCGACATACACTGCCCCCGGAGAATAAGCTGCGCGCTTGATAAATAAAATGCCATCTAGCCAATACCCCAACCAACCGCGCGGGTTGTGAAAGCCGATCTTGAAGGGGGGCTGTTCCTCCGCCCGCAACAGGACATACTGGTTGCCCCAATGCACATGCGGGGAGGAAATATCCGCATATGGCCACAGCACCAGGAGGCGGTTGGGCAGGAGCTCGGTCTGGGTGCGCATCTGTGGCATGATCGCCACGCCTCCCATCCTAAGCTGGGTAATCGCCCAGGGAGCGCATTCCAGCGGCGATAGGCCCAGGTTCGTCAGGCAGTGGTTGATGGTCAGTTTTGCTTCATCACTCACAAGGGTAATGTACAAGGATTTCTCGATCCCGGTCTCCTCTTCGACCGGTTTGCGAACAAGGAGGCTGAGGTTGGTTTCTGAAATCTCCACGGCTAGGTCATCGCATGCATACGAGCGGATGGGATCCTCGGGCGCCAGCCAAAGACGATGACCCCCATAAAAATGGTAGATCTTTCCATCCGGACGAACGCTCACGACATCCGGCAGTTCGGCTAATAAATTTGTTCCGCCTACGTAGTTCAAAGAAACGATGCGTGGCCCAAAAGAGCGCGCTACCTGTAAGCTAATACTCCCATTTTCCAAGGTAACACAATCTAGAGTCATGGGTTTATTCCTCAACCGTGCCAGGGAATCCATTTCGTAAAATCCTCATGCAGAAAATACTTATCTGACCCCAAGGAGTATATCCATAGTCATCTGGTCAAGGCGCTCATATTTGAGACCACGCGCGCTGATCGCATTACGATCGAAGGGATGAGCCTTAAGAGCAGCAGATTTTTGGGATGAATATTTACCAAAGAAGGGTGCCATGCTCTCATCTGGGGCTTGGATTTCTTTCAGCAGGTGCTGGACCTCCAGATCAGCATTAAACCGTGCAGCTTTTTCCTTCAGGATGAGATAGGTACGCATGCAACCACGTGCGAAATCTTTTACGCCCTCGTAATCCTCGGTTCGGTAGGCATGCGCGTCAAAGTGACGCGAACCAGAATAGCCTACATCTTCCAGGAATTTGACCAAATAGAATGCCGCTTTAATATCGCGCGAACCAAAACGCAAGTCCTGGTCATAACGCCCAGGGTACTGGTCGTTTAGGTCAATATGGAATAGCTTCCCAGCTTCCCACGCCTGAGCTACACCGTGCATAAAGTTTATACCTGCCATATGTTCATGAGCAACCTCCGGATTGACGCCCACCATCTCGGGGTGGTCAAGAGTACTTATGAAAGCCAGCATATGCCCGGTGGTGGGATTGTAAATATCACCACGAGGTTCATTGGGTTTGGCTTCAAGAGCAAATTTCAGATCATATTTGTTATCAAGGGCATATTCGCAGAGGAAGTTCATTGCCTCACGCATCCGCTTGATCGCATCCAATGGATTCTTACTCGAATCCGTCTCTGTACCTTCGCGGCCTCCCCAAAACACATACACTTTTGCCCCAAACTCAACTCCAAGATCCATTGCGTACATGGTTTTTTGAAGCGCGTAGGCGCGTACTTTAGGGTCATTACTTGTAAATGCGCCATCTTTGAAAATGGGATCACTGAACAGGTTGGTGGTTGCCATTGGCACAACAAGGCCGGTATCTGCAAGAGCGTGTCTAAAATCCTTCTTAATAGCATCAGCTTCAGCCGGGGTAGCGTCGATTGGAATCAGGTCATTATCGTGAAAGTTCACACCATACGCGCCGACTTCTCCCAAAAGGTTAACGAGTTCTGCCGGGGATTTTTGTTCACGAGTGGCACTGCCAAATGGGTCTACACCACGATTACCAACAGTCCATAGACCAAATGTAAATTTGTGTTCGGGTTTCGGTGAGTAATTAGACATTGGAGCTCCTCTTATAGTGATTACGGTATTATAAATTCTTCACTGACTGGCTGCGGTGCTCCAAGTACCACCCCGCGAGCGCCGGGGGAGCAGCCGCCCGCTGTCAGTTTGTATTTACCCGGCTCCAATCTTTGCTGGCCATCTTCGTCGACAAGCATCAGCATTTCCGGCGTGATGGTAAACCGGATGGTTTTAGTCTGCCCAGGTTTGAGGTTTACCCTCTGGAAGGCGATCAACTGGCTCACAGGCGCGGGAAGGCGGGTATCAATTGCACTTAAATAAAGTTGGACTACTTCGTCCACAGCAATAATACCTGCATTTTTAAGTGTTACAACCACCCGAAAACCGGTTTTAAAGTCGATCGGCGGAATGATTTTCAGATTGAGATATTCAAATCTGGAATAAGATAGTCCAAAACCGAACGGAAAAAGTGGTTCCCGCGTAGCATATCGATAGGTACGCCCAGTCATGCTGTAATCTTCGAAGGGTGGCAAATCAGACGTGGCTTTGGGGAAGGTGACAGTCAGCTTACCGCTCGGGGATGCGTCACCAAAGAGTAAGCTGGCCACGGCACGGCCACCCTCCTGGCCAGGATACCAGACGAATAAAATCGCCTCCACCATATCGCCGATTTCACCTAGCGCGATTGGGCTGCCTCCCGTGAGGACTAAAACAATTCGCGCCCCAAACTCAGCAAGCTGACGAATAAACTTCTGTTGTACTGCAGGCAGTTCGATCTGTGTACGATCCCCAATTTCTGCAGTGAGGATAGATTCGCCCTCCTCGCCCTCCATGAGCGGGGATGTGCCAGCGCACACGATGGTCAGATCGGCACCGAGCGCTTCATCTTCAGCCCGATTGTGAGGAATAGCGTTTTCTTGGGTCCATAAGCAACCAGGCCGATACTCCAGCTTTACTCCTTCAGGCACACGTCCTACAATCCCTTCGATTAGAGTGATCATTCTATCGTTGATGCCATAATAGTTGCCTAATAAGACATCAAGACTGGCAGCTGCTGGGCCTGTAACGAAAATGCTCTTAACTTGCAGTCCTATGGGCAGAGTCTGATTCTTGTTTTTAAGCAATACAGCCGATTGGAGTGCTGCCCGGTAAGCCAGGACACGATGCTTTTTAGAGCCCACTACCGACATTGGTGTAGCCGCGTATGGCACTTGGTTAGGAGGGTCAAACATTCCTAGCTTGAAACGTGTGGTCATCACACGGGAAAGTGCCAGGTCGATATCGGATTGTGAGATCAGCCCTTGCTCAAGCGCCTCGCCCAGGTGTTCGAAGGTACAGCCACAAGAGAGATCACAGCCATTCTTAAGGGCTAGGGCAGCGGTTTCAACAGGTCCAGCGGTGTATTGGTGGCCTCCATGAACATCGGAAAGAGCCCAACAATCTGCGACCACATGCCCGGTAAAGCCCCATTCACCGCGTAAGATATCCTGTAGGAGTAGTTTACTAGCACAGGCCGGTTCACCCAGCACGCGGTTATACGCGCCCATGACAGATTCAACTTTTGCATCCATGACCAATTTCTTAAATGCTGGTAAATAGGTGGCGTACAGATCGTGCCGGCTAACTACGGCATCGAAACTGTGACGATCTTTCTCTGGACCGCTGTGCACTGCATAATGTTTTGCACAGGCAGCGGTTTTCAGATATTTGGGATCGTCTCCCTGTATGCCGCACACGTAAGCTGTACCCATTTCTCCGGTCAAAAATGGATCCTCCCCCCAGGTTTCCTGTCCACGTCCCCAGCGTGGGTCCCGAAACAGGTTAATGTTAGGTGACCAAAAGGTCAATCCTTGGTATAGATCTGTCTTGCCCTTGGTGCGGAGGGTTTCATGGAATTTAGCACGACCTTCATCGCCAATTGCTGATGCGATTGCTTTCACTAATGCCGGGTTCCATGTAGCTGACATACTAATAGCTTGTGGGAAAACTGTGGCGCGTCCGTTACGACCTACACCATGCAGACCCTCGCTCCAGTAATTATAGGAAGCAATCCCCAAGCGTGGAATGCCACCAGCAGAATGAACAAATTGCTTGAGTTTTTCATCAAGCGTCATGCGCGACAGCAAATCCTGAACACGTTCATATACTTGTAAATTGGGATCGAGGTAAGTAGGAACTGACATAATTATTCCTTCATTATGGTAGAAGTAGTAGATAGCTAAACATGAAACGCCATATCATGCAGTTGATGTTTGATGTGTAATCTAGGATTATATGCTCCGTGTTGTGAATGAAGAGGACTGATAACCAGCTGCCTGAAAGGAGAGCCTCGAGTAACATGCATGGTTTTGTATCTCGCGAGATCAACCTTTGAGTGCACCCGCGGTGAGACCGGATACGATTTGCCGTTCAGCAAACATGTAAAAAATGATTGCAGGTAAAGCAGATAAGATAACGAAAGCTGCCGTTAACGCTAAGTCTGAACTGTATTGCCCCTGGAACTGCATGGTGCCAAGGGGCAAGGTCCAGAGCGTATCCCTGTTTAGAATAACCAAGGGGGTAAGGAGATCATTCCAACTGACGATCATGGTCAATGCTCCGATGGCAGCTAAAGCTGGTCGCGCAAGTGGGAGCAGGATACGCCAGAAAAAGCCAAATGCATTGCAGCCGTCTATGTAGGATGCATCCTGCAACTCCATGGGAATCGATGTAAAAAAACCGCGCAGGATCAAAATATTCTGGGAAATTCCAAATGCAGTCTGCACGAAGATCACTGCCTGGAGGGAATCAATCAGGTGCATTTGGCGAACCACCAGATAGACCGGCATGATGGCAACAGTGATCGGGAACATGAGGCCTAGAGTGAGAAAGTTGAAAGCCAGGTCTTTACCTCGGAATTTCATACGGGCAAATATAAACGACGCCAGGCTGCATACAATCAACACACCGGCTGTTGATCCTGCCATGGTAACCAAGCTATTACGCAGCATTAACCAGAACGAAGGCGTTTTCAAAATCAGAGCAAAGTTCTCCCAATGAGCGGGAATTGGAAGAGTATATGGATGGGCAAACATTTCGCCGCGCGTCTTCAAGGCGCCAAAAACCATGATCACGATGGGCACTAGAATGATCAATGTAATGATTGAAAGTACTAAGTACTGGAAGAGCCTCGGTAGCTTCTTTTTGAAAATATCTCTTTTACGCGGATATATGGTTACCATGCAAGTTCCTTTCTAGAGACTACCGAGATAATCAGGTTGGCGTGCAAACCGCAGGTACACAACGGAAAAGACGAGACAAATCGCCAACATGACGAGAGCGACCGCTGAGCCATACCCCAGCTGGAAGCGGATAAAAGCATAGCGGTACATGTAGGTTGACATAACTTCACTGGCGTTGACAGGTCCACCCCTGGTCATAATCCAGATCAGATTAAATTGGGTTAGCGAACCCAAAACGGACAGTTGGATGGTAGTGCGGATGGTGCTGCCAAGCAATGGGATCGTAACATTCCGGACTGTCTGCCAACGGCTGGCACCATCGATCATAGCTGCCTCTTCAATTTCTTTGGGGATGTTTTGCAAACCAGCCATATATAACAGCATGTGCAGTCCAAAATATTTCCAGGTAAGAACGATAAAAACACACGCCATCACCTGATTCATATCGCCCAGGAAGTTTTGGGCATGGACACCTGGAATGAGCACCAGGAGTGCGTTGATGAAGCCGCGCTCTGGGTCCGGGCTGAAGAGGCTCATCCAGATGATGGCGGTGATGACCTCGGAAATTACATAAGGCATAAAGAAAATAGCCCGAAAAAACGCCCTGCCGGGCAGGTCACGTCCCACCATGATGGCCAGCATAAGGGCCAAAGGCAGTTGGATGGTAAGTGAAAGTACCGCAATCAGGATACAATTCCCAATCCCTTTCATGAAGACTTGATCGGTCAGGATTTGTTTGAAATTATTTAACCCGACAAAGATTGTGGCCGGTCCCATTCCGTTCCAATTGAATAAACTGAAATAAATGGCTCGAAAAATGGGATAGATCACAAAAAGTAAAAAGAAAACAAACGCCGGAAATAAGAATAGAAAAATTGCAAAGCGGTCTTGAACACGACGCCGAGAGCTAATTGGCTGTTGCCACTTCATAGGATCTCTTCTGACCTGGAGTATGTCCACACATTCAATCCTTTAATATTCCCAATAATAAAGACATTATTATTGCATAGGAATTTTATCAATTATTTTCGATACAGTCATGTAAACCCTTTGGGGCTTTTGGGGTACCGGATATGATGCAAAGACCTCTCGAATAATAGTTAATAATAAGGCAAATGTTAAGGCATCTGTCACATAATAAGTAAATTTAGTGGGGGTTGGTGGAACACCCAACCCCCACGCATTCATAGAAACTGGCTTACTTACCAAATACTTGCTTGGCTCCGTCTTCAATCGCCTGGGCAACCTGCTCAGGTGTACTTGTGCCAGCGTAGAGACCAGCAACAGCGTCATTGATGATAGAGCCCATCGCAGAAGGCATATATTGATCGTAGTACAGCTGGAAATAATCCGCAGCTGCAAAACCCTTCTGGACCAGGATCATATTCGGATCAGTCAGACCAGCCTCTCCACCTTTGACGACGGGGATGCCAGCAGCAATTCCTGCAACCCGCTTCTGCTGCTCCGCTGCGGTCAGGTATTTTACAAAGTCGACTGCCTCGGGTGAGGCGTTCTTGCCGATAGCAAAACCATTCCCACCGCCCATGGCATCCATTAAGGCTCCAGCGCCTCCCTCAACAGCTGGGAAGCTGAAGAAACCCAAATTGGCAACACCCACTTTATCGGCAGCTTGAGCAGATTCAACAGAGGGTGCCCACTGCCCTGAGAGTTCCATCGCGGCCTTGCCATTGCCGAAAGTGCCCTGCATTTCATCATGCGAGGCGCCAAGGAAACCTGCCTGGAAAGGCTCGAGGGCAATCAATTCCTGCAGCTTTGTGCCGGCTTCGACAAAGCAGGCATCCGTAAAGGAACCTGTGCGATTCGCAGCGGCAAGAAAACCATCTTTCCCGCAGATACGTGTAGCGAGATACGACCAGATGTGCATGCCAGTCCAGGTGTCTTTTTCACCTAAGGCAATGGGGGTAATGCCAGCAGCTTTAAGGATCTTGACATCATCGAGCAGTTCTGTCCAGGTTGTCGGAGGTGCGGTAATGCTCGCCTGAGCGAATAGGTCCTTGTTGTACCACCAACCGACCATGCCCATGTCCCATGGCACACCGTAGTTCTTGCCATCCAAGGCATAAACTGCCAGTGCACCGGACGCAAAGGTGTTGCGCCAGGCACCACCATCTGCGTCCAGGTACGAGGTGACATCCAGGAGCATACCAGCATTTGCCTGGTCATTCATGACACCACCGCCCCAGCTCTGGAAGATATCCGGGGGAGTGCCACCCTGCATGACGGTGGTCAGTTTTGTCTTAAAGGCTTCATTTTCCAGTATGGTGATGTTAATTTTCACGTTTGGATGGGCAGCCATATATTCATCGGCCATTGTTTGCCAGAGTGTTTTACCCGGATCTTGGGTGCTAATATGCCACCATTCAACTGTAACTGGCGCAGCTGCGGTTGGTGGTTCCCAACCTTTCGTATCCCACTCATGAGGGATGCCCTTGGCGTCCAGACCAGCCTCGTAGTCTTTTAGGGTGGCAGGTGTGATGACATCCACACCGGTGTCGATGATTCCATCCACCACTCCCATTTCAGACATCGCCGCTTCTTCACCCTTTGTGGACATCAGGTAAATGAGCTGCACTGACTTATAGCCCATGTCAAACTCGCGTTGGGCAACCGTGGCATCAATCACACCCTCTTTGATGCCGTTAATGATGTCAGTGGTGGCATCAAAGGATACCAATTTAGTCAACCCCACACGGTTAGCTTCCTTGATTGCCGTTGCCCAGGCAGGGCCATTATAGGCATAGACGCCAAAAGCTCCCGCCAAGTCAGGGTTCGCTGATAGGACGGAATTGGCCAGTTCCAATGCACGGGCAGCATCCTCCTGGTCATTCACAGGCTCCAAGGTGGTAATTCCAGTGCCTTTAATGGCTTCCAGGAAACCATCGCTGCGTTGCAGCGCATTCAGAGCCGTGTCAGAACCACGACCAATGCCAACTGTACCGCCATTGGATAGCAACTGCGCCATCATTTCTCCGGCTGCTTTACCAGCTGTGAAGTTGTCTGTGCCGATATAGACCTTCGAGACAGAACCATCGACTGGCGGTGTGTCAAGCGTAGTTACAATGATGCCCGCGTCGGCAGCTTTCTTCATGACTGGTTCCAGTGCGTTGGGATCGGAGGGGGCAATGGCAATGCCAGTTACGCCCTGGGCAATGTAGGTCTCCATGGTCTCCATTTGGGCAGCAACATCCTCCTGCTGAGGCACAAAGAAGATAGCCTGGTCGGCACGCAAGCCCAGGTCATTGGCGGCTGCAATGACACCCTTCTCGACATTACTCCAGTAGGGGTGCACCGACTTTCCAATCACAACCACCACGAACTCCTTTGGAACCTCTACAGGAGGTGCAGTTTCTTGAGGAGCCGTTGTCACTTCAGGTGCTGTTGTCGCGGGAGCACAAGAAACAAGTAAGACAGTGATCAATATCACATAAATTAGGTGCTTTAGGGTCTTCATTTCATTCTCCTATTATTTTTGGTGCATTTGTTGATATCACATATTTTTGACCTGTAACTGCGTTATTTTTTTATGTACACCTCCATTCTTTTATTCAATAATTTGCTCGGAGAAATCATCTTTTGCTCCAATCATATAAGACACGATGCGTTCACGGAACTCTCGAATATCTCCACTTACAGGGTAATCGGCTACCTTACGACCATGCCGTAGGACGATTACTCTGTCACTCACTTCAAAAATATCTTCAATGCGATGGCTGATCATTATGATGGAGCTGCCAAGGCTCTTGAGTTCTCTAATCAAGTC
>CAZXPK010000078.1:0-16559 GCA_964642565.1 uncultured Anaerolineaceae bacterium | reverse complement strand
ACCTACCACTTACAAGGCGGTTGCTCTGCCGATTGAGCTACGTCGGCGGGTTAAATTGTAAAAGAACTGGTCTTAAAGCGGATTGGATTATACCAGACGCCTATGTTTGCAGCAAGACTAAAGGAACCCGGTTCCTGCTTGAAAACGGATTTCTAACCCGGGGTTCGGTGTGCGAGTTTATCAGGCTTTAGGGATATCGTCAATGGGTTTGGTAGTAAATCCTCGCCTCTGCCAGGCAAAATACAACGCTACCGATCCAGCCGCCGCGGCATTGAGTGATTCGACCTTGCCTCGCATCGGGAGGCGCATCAGCGCATCGCAGGATTTTCGCACCAATGTCCGCATTCCACTTCCTTCACCACCGATGACCAATGCCAGCGGTCCATCTAAGCGGACGTTCGTTAATGGTAGCGCCCCGGGTCCTGTATCCAGCCCAATCACCCAGATATTTTCTTCCTTCAATTGTTGGATCGCTTGCGCCAGGTTAACTTGTACGATCAGCAGATGTTCAGAGGCGCCAGAGGAGGAATTCACCACCGCAGGTGTGATGGTTGCGGTGTGCCTGAAAGGTAGGAGCACGCCGTGAATGCCCACCGCCTCAGCCGTTCGGAGCAGCGTACCCAGGTTTTGTGGGTCCTGCAAAACGTCCAGGATGAGCACGAAAGGTGCTTCCCCCCGTCGGGCAGCTAATGCCAGGACGTCCACCAGTGCACTGTAGGGATAGCTGCTGGCTTCCAAAGCCACTCCCTGATGACCATTCCCCAGAGCGTCCAGGTTGTTGCGCGGCACCCTTTCGACCAGCAATTTCAAGTCTGACGCCATCCGGATGATTTCCATCAAGTGGCCTTTTTCTTCCACCCCCTGAGCAAGTCTTAAACACAAGAATTGGCGTCGCCTTGCCCGCATGGTTTCATAGATCGCGTTACGTCCGTATAACCATTCTTTCATGTGTCTCCAAAAAAATCCCGGAGGCAGATCCCCTCCGGGAGTGGATTTTTTATTTCCAGCGCCAGGTGGTGCCATCCTTGTTATCTTCCAGGAGCACCCCAAGCTCTGCCAAACTGGCGCGTACCTTATCTGAAAGTGCCCATAGTTTTTGCTGGCGCAGCTCATTCCTGAGATCGATCAACAATTGTATGAAAGGTGTAGCCTGACCACCAGTCTCAGGGCGCTCAGCACGCAGGCCAAATACAGTTATCAGCTCTCGCAGAAGGCTTTGTCCTTCAGCAACTATCCCGGCAGTCACACCTGCATCTTTCGCCTGGTTGATGACCCGCACGAGCTCAAACAAAAAACCGAGAGCCCCAGCAGTATTGAAGTCGTCATCCATGCATTCGATGAAGCCAATGCGGGTAGCTTCCACTTGCTTACGCAGGCTTTCTACTGCCTCGCCTTCCTCTATGCTTCCATCAACTGCAGGTCGCAGCACCAGGCGTAAGCGTTCCAACGCCCTCTCAGCCTGGGTGATGATTTCATCCCCAAAGGTGAGTGGGTTGTGGAAGCTGGAATTAAGCACCATCATCCGCAATACATCACCTTCGTGATTGGCCAGGAAATCTTCAATGGTCACCAAATTACCCGAGGACTTAGACATTTTCTCCCCGGCTAGCTGCATCATGCCGTTGTGCACCCAATAGCGGGCAAAAGGTTTCCCCGTGGCAGACTCTGTCTGGGCAATTTCATTTTCATGATGCGGGAAGATCAAATCATTTCCCCCACCGTGAATATCGATTTGTTCACCCAAATGGCGCATGCTCATCGCAGAACATTCGATATGCCATCCAGGTCTGCCTGACCCCCACGGACTTTCCCAGGCGGGCTCTCCCGGTTTGGATGATTTCCATAGGGCAAAATCCATGGGGTTCTCTTTACGTTCGTCTATGTTCACCCGTGCCCCGGCTTGCATGTCCTCCAGCTGGCGGGAAGAGAGTTTCCCATAATCCTTGTCTAGGCTGACCCGGAAATAGACGTCCCCATCCACCTCGTATGCATATCCCTCTTCGCCTAGTTGGGTGACCAATTTGACGATATATGGGATCTCTTGTGTGGCGCGTGGGTAAACCGTGGCAGGCAGGATGTTTAAGTCGATCAAGTGCTTGCTGAACTCATCAATATATTTCTCCGCCAGTCTGATTGGGTCCACACCAAGCTGGTTTGCTCGATTGATGATCTTGTCATCCACGTCGGTATAATTCATGGCATGCCGTACTTGATACCCGCGATATTCCAGGTAGCGGCGGATGATGTCAAACACCAAGGCTGACATGGCATGCCCAACATGGGCTTTGTCATAAACAGTCGGACCACAGACGTACATGCGCACCTTGCCCGGCTCAATGGGTTGGAAATCTTCTTTGCGTCGTGAAAGGGTGCTGTAAATACGTAAAGCCATGCTTACTCCTCTACTTTAATCTTCTCTCTCCAAACGGGCAAAAATCATCCGCCCAGCTGCGGTTTGCAGTACTTTGGTTACCGTCACATTTATTTTTTTATTCAGATGATTACGTCCATCTTCCACAACTACCATCGTGCCGTCATCCAGGTACCCAACCCCCTGACCAGACTCCTTACCTTCCTGGATCACGTTGACCTCAATGGATTCCCCTGGTAAAAATACCAGTTTGACTGCATTCGCAAGCTCGTTGACATTAAGTACGCTCACGCCCTGGAGTTCGGCGATCCTGTTCAAATTATAGTCATTGGTTAATATTGGACATTTTAGCTGGCGCGCCAAAACTACCAGTTTATCGTCTACCTCACGCACACCTTCGACATCCATATCACTGATCCGTAGGGGTGTGCTAGTGTCTTTCTGCAATTGTGAGATTACTTCAATCCCCCGCCGTCCACGCTGCCTCCGCAGGTTATCAGATGAATCAGCGATAAATTGCAGCTCGTTGAGCACAAATCTTGGAATCAGTAGGGTTCCAACCAGGAATCCTGTACGGGCAATATCTGCAATTCGTCCATCAATAATCACACTGGTATCTAATAGGACAGTCCGGTATGTGGGTTGGTTCGCGGCAGAAGATTCTTCACTCGAGCGTCCTGGGGTAAGCCTGACCAATGAAGAGAGATCCGTCTGGCGCATGACAAACACTGCAATACCTAAATATCCAAACAGAACGACGCCTACAAATGGCAGCACCTTCCCTACAGGCGCGGGTAGCAATGATAGGGGGAATGTCAGCAAGGCTGCAATGACCAAACCCACCACCAATCCTGTCAATCCCGAGGCTAAGGTTTGGGATGAGACGCTCAATAAGGTCCTGCGGATTATCCGCATGGGTCGGGTGGTGAAGTAGGGTGTCAGGATCAATCCAAATAAAATTCCCACTAGGCAAAATAAGAATCCTGTGATTTCCGGGGATTGTCCGGTGGAATTACCTATGAAGATTCCAAAATACGCTCCTGCAATGGCAAATACAACCATTCCGATGAGCCGGAAAATAAATTCAACACTCATGGCAGCCTCCCTAAAATAAACGAATTACGCTGCGCGAGTCTCTATGATTTGGAGTGCTTAAATTCCGTTCTAGTGTTGGGGATGCTAGAACGGATCTCTCAAATTTCCCTCACCCTTGATGCGAATGACCAAATAATGACAATAAGTGCTCGAGGTGACTGATCAGGTGAGGGTAAAATACACACGGAGTCTCGCAAATAAACTCTGTAGATATTATATCGCTTAATGGTCGGATTATGTCTCTAGAGATGAACGATAAAGCCCTAAATCCCAAGGGCTATTTTTACACCTGTTATAATCAAGTGGATTTTCTGGTAATAGATACCCATTCAGTTATTCCTTGCATTGTCTGAGCTGACCACTGGGAAATAGAAATTTTAAACATGGAACCTTTTGACATTAATCTACCTCAGGCACAAAATTCCGCAATTAGTCGCCTGATCGTAGGCATCACCGGTGCTTCAGGTGCCATTCTTGGGATTCGCTTGTTGGAAGCCCTCAGACCCACACCCATAGAAACTCATCTGGTGCTTTCTGGGTCTGCACCTCTCACCATCCAACAGGAGACCGATTGGCGGGTCGAAGATGTGCTTTCTCTGGCAGATGTCAGCTACGATTTCCACGATGTGGGTGCAGCTATTGCGTCAGGCTCCTTTACTACTATGGGGATGGTGATCATCCCCTGCTCGATTAAAACTCTCTCCGCGGTCGCTAATTCCTACACCGACGACCTTATCTCCCGCGCTGCCGATGTCACGCTCAAGGAAGGTCGCCAGCTGGTTCTGGTTGTCCGCGAGACGCCATACCATCCTGGTCATTTGCGCCTGATGAGCGAGGCTGCTGCCGCAGGCGCAATTATTTTCCCGCCCATCCCCGCCTTCTACACACGCCCCCGTTCGATGGAAGACATCATCAATAATACCGTTGGACGAATTTTGGCCCGGTTGGGGATTGAAAACGACCTGTACCAGGAATGGCAGGGACCGCACAAGGGCTGAATCGATGACCGCCCGCAACCTCGATAAAGCTGCGTTATGTGGCGAACCCTCTTATGTCTGGCGGGCTGGGCAGGAACGCCACTTGCATATGATCGTCACTGCCGCAGGGAGTCATCTGACGGGTCGCGTGCTTGAAAATGGCTGTGGGGTCGGGATCTACCTGCAGCACCTGATGCCCCTTGCCGGATCGATCATTGGGCTTGAATACGATAAGGAGCGTGCTCGTGAAGCCCACAGCCAGGCTCCATACCTGATCAATGGTGCTTCCGAGCAGTTGCCCTTCTTAACCGACTCCTTCGATGTCATTCTCAGCCACGAAGTACTCGAGCACGTCAGAGATGACCACCGTTCTGTTGAGGAAATGGTACGCGTCCTCAAGCCTGGTGGGGTCATTGTGCTTTTCGTCCCCAACCTTGGCTATCCTTATGAGACTCACGGTATTTATTGGCGTGGGCAGTACTATTTTGGTAACATTCCCCTGGTCCACTATTTACCTTCTCGCTGGCGTCAGCGGCTTGCACCACATGTCCGCACATATTCAACCTCCGATCTCAAGCAGCTATTCAGAAAGTTGCCGGTCAAGTTTCTCGAGCAAAAGATAATATTTGGGGCTTATGATAATATAATCTATCATTTCCCCACCCTGGGTCGCATCCTTCGTGATGTGCTCCAATGGCTGGAAAAAACTCCCCTCAAGATATTTGGTTTATCTCATTTCTGGGTGATTGAAAAGAATTGATCTAGTCCACGTCAATTCGAAAATCAAAAATCCCGTCCCGGATTGGCCATTCTCTGGAACACGCAGGGCAGATGATCGTAAAACCATGCGGTATAAGGTCGTATGCCTCACACACTGGGCACTTGAAAAATGTTCCAGCCTCTGCTTTGGTGGTATTCCCAACTACCTGGCTGCGTGTGAATACGCTGGGAGAAAGCTGCATCCAATTGCCTGTCAGCTGTAACCATGCCTCTAGCCTGGTCAAAAGGTTCAGTGATAAGTTCCGCTTAAACATCCCCAACCTGAAATTCGAAACCGCCAGCTGTTGCTCGAGTGTGAATCCAGTTTCCTTCAGCCATCCACGCACCGTTTCGGGGTGAAAATCGAAGTTCAGCTTCTCGAATTCTACGCTCTGCATGGTAAAAGGTGACCAGGCTTGCCGTCTGATGAGATAACGCAGGATGGCTTTCATATTCTGTTTGTTGGCGTATTCCAGGATAAAAATTGCCCCTGGTTGAAGTGTACGATGCACCTGTTCCAATGCAGCCTGCGGTTCTACCATGTGATGTATAGTACGGATCATGGTCGCTGCATCAAATAAGCCATCTACAAACGGCAATTTGTAGATATCTGCCGCCACGTATATATACCGTTGATTCCTCCCCAACCGTTGGAGGGCTTGCTGTAGCTGTGTAAGCGAATAATCCAGCAAAACAACCTGCTTGAAACCGGTATAACGGAGAGTATTTCGTCCAGCTCCGGCACCTAGCTCCAATAATAGTTCTCCACCCTTTGGTAATAATCGCTCCAAGGCAATGGCTTCTGCCCGGTCTTCATAGGCGCGTCCACCCTGCTCCCAAAAAGTGGATTGGTAATTGGAGCCTTCGTAATCGCAAATTGGGGGATGAGGGTCTGTCACTAGCGTTTGATATCGTCGCGTATTTTGTAACCAGCAATTAGCCTATCTTCCAGACGATGAATACCCTTGCGGATTATTCTGCGGGAGGATATACGCTAGCTTTAGCCGAGTTTTCCAGGCTTAGGGCTTGAGTTCCTCGGCCGACCCCTCGATATATAAAGCCACATTTAGCCATTTCATCCGGCTCGTAAATATTCCGCCCATCATAAAGGATGGGTCGGCGCATCAAATCACGCATGCGAGGCCTGTCCAGCTGCTTGAACTCGTTCCACTCTGTGACGACAACTAAGGCGTCACAACCTCGTGCCAATGTATATGGATCGGGCATCATTTCCACGCCAGGGAGCATGGCTTGTGCCACACTCATTGCCACGGGATCGTATGCGCGCACGATTGCTCCATCTGCTTGTAGCTTTTGGGTGATGGTGATCGAAGGTGCATCGCGCATATCGTCAGTGTTTGGCTTGAATGAAAGCCCAAGCAGTCCGATGACCTTGCCCTTCAGATCGCCAACCATCTCCTTGATATACCCCACTGCCATGTCACGGCGATCGTCATTGATCTCCATGACGGTATACAGCAGCTGCGGGTGGCGTCCTTTTTCTGCTGCCATATATGCCAATGCTCTGACATCCTTTGGGAAGCATGAGCCTCCATAACCTATGCCCGCATCCAGGAATTGCTTCCCAATGCGCGTGTCATAACCCATACCAATCGCTACTTCTTTCACATCCGCTCCCAAAGCTTCACAAATATTCGCAATTTCGTTGATAAATGAAATCTTGGTTGCTAGGAACGCATTCGAAGCATATTTGATCATCTCTGCGGTGCGTAGATCGGTGATGACGATTGGCGCCCTGAGAGACAGGTGTAATTGAGCTACTTTTTCGGCAGCTTCAGGATTCAATGACCCCAAAACAGTCCGGTATGGCTGCATAAAATCCCCAATCGCTGAACCTTCCCGTAAAAATTCAGGGCACGATACCACCGAGAAAGGTATCGGCTGCTTTTGATAACGGCGTACAATATCCGCCACCCAATCACCAGTGCCCACTGGAACCGTAGACTTATTGATGATCACCAGCGGACCCGTCATATTTTCTGCGACATCACGCGCCGCAGCTTCCACATAATGCAAATCTGCTTCCCCATCCACTCCCATGGGTGTCCCCACCGCAATGAAGACAAATTCGGTCCCATCTATGGATTCTTCGTAAGACGTGGTAAAAGTCAATCGCTGGGCTTGGACATTGTGGTCCACCAATTCTTTTAAGCCTGGCTCATAAATGGGGAGCTTCCCTTGTTTTAGACCATTGATTTTTTCTTCATTTACATCCAAGGCAATCACCTGGTTTCCCAGGTCAGCAAAGCAGGCTGCCGTGACCAATCCTACGTAGCCCACACCCGCCACACAGATTTGCTTCATCGATTCTCCTCCAAATTTACCAGACTAATTGCCTATCTTATCATAAGTAGGTTGAATTGGTAAGTTTTACCCGTTTTGGTCGGTGGCGATCCAATCATGCCAAGCGATGATGACCGTCATATTCTCCATGTGACCTCTGTCACTTGTAAATTGGTCAAATATAGTCTAAAATATATACAATTAATCATTCTAATTTATATCAAAATATGGGAGTTTATAATGCAGATTACACGGCAGGCAGATTACGCAGTCCGAGCAATGGTTTACCTTGCTCAGTTAGGGCCAGAGCAGCGGGCAGCCACTGGTCAAATTGCCAGGGATAAGAGTATTCCTCCATCCTTCCTGGCTAAAATCGTATCGCAATTATCGGTCGCTGGCTTATTACAGACCTCGCGTGGGGCGCGTGGGGGTGTCTCGCTGGCTAAACCTGCTGACGCTATCAGCCTGTTGGATGTAGTCGAAGCCATCGATGGACCGATCCTATTGAATGACTGTGTCGGTGAGATGTCAGCTTGCATTTATGATGATACTTGCCCACTCAAGCCCGTCTGGTGTGATGCGCAGAAAATGCTGCTCGAGCATCTCTCCAAGGCCAATTTTGCCCAATTTGCCCAAACAGCTGCATTAGGGTAAAACCCGCCCGAACTGCTCAATTTAATGAGATTTGTTATTCTCTCCCCTCCTGGCGTATAATCAGTCAGGAGGGGATGTTTGGTTATATATCAATAGCCACACACTCCTCTGACTAACTACCTTCCTACAATAAATATGTTCAAGGAGGATCTATGTTAACTCCCCGCCTCGTCCGTGCCCCACGTGGTACTCACCTCACATGCAAATCCTGGCTCACCGAAGCACCATTCCGCATGATCCAGAACAATTTGGACCCGGAGGTGGCTGAACGCCCTCAGGATTTGGTGGTTTATGGCGGTCGCGGGCAAGCTGCCCGTAATTGGGAATGTTTCGATGCCATTTTGGAATCCCTCAAAAATCTCGAGAATAATGAAACCCTGCTCGTGCAATCAGGCAAGCCGGTTGCTATATTTAAAACACATCCCGATGCACCTCGCGTCTTGATTGCCAACTCCAACCTGGTTCCTCATTGGGCCACTCAGGAACATTTTGATGAGCTGGTATCCCGTGGATTGATGATGTTCGGTCAGATGACCGCTGGCTCGTGGATATACATTGGCACCCAGGGTATCCTGCAGGGTACGTATGAAACCCTCAGCTCGCTCGCCCGCCAGCGTGGTTGGGCATCCCTGAAAGGCAAATTCGTGCTCACCGCAGGCTTGGGTGGGATGGGTGGTGCTCAACCTTTAGCCATCACGATGAACGAAGGTGTGGGTCTAATCGTTGAAGTGGATCCTGCTCGCGCCAAGCGCAGACTTGAGATGGGCTATGTAGACTTGGTGGTGGATACCCTTGAAGAAGCCATGACCCTGGTCGAAGAAAACCAGAAGAAAGAATTACCCAAATCCATCGGCCTGATTGGCAATGCCGCAGAGATTTACCCCGAGCTGGTGGTGCGCGGGGTTATCCCGGATGTCGTCACCGACCAAACCCCTGCCCACGATGTACTCATGTATGTACCTGCCGGGGTGGACGTTAGGCAGGCTGACCAACTGCGCCTCAACAAGCCAGATGAGTACTACCGTCGTTCGATGCAGTCCATGGCGAAGCACGTGCAGGCGATGCTGGAATTCAAGCGTCGCGGTGCCGAGGTCTTCGATTATGGTAACAACCTGCGCCAGCGGGCATATGACGAAGGTGTGAAGGATGCTTTCGAGTTTCCGGGTTTTGTTGCGGCTTATATCCGACCATTATTCTGTGAGGGCAAGGGACCCTTCCGCTGGGTGGCACTCTCAGGCGACCCGGAGGATATCTATCGCACAGATGAAGCCATTATGGAGCTTTTCCCCCGCGATAAACACCTTCATCGCTGGCTAAAAATGGCGCGTGAGAAAGTCCACTTCCAGGGGCTTCCCTCCCGCATTTGCTGGTTGGGTTACGGTGAGCGTGCCAGGACTGGTTTGCTTTTCAATAACCTGGTTGCTGAGGGGATCGTCAAAGCCCCCATCGTGATCGGTCGCGACCACCTGGACGCGGGCTCGGTTGCTTCTCCCAACCGTGAGACGGAAGGAATGCTGGATGGGACCGATGCGGTCAGTGATTGGGCTATCTTGAACGCCCTGATCAACGCAGTCGGGGGCGCCACTTGGGTATCATTCCATCATGGTGGTGGTGTTGGGATTGGTTACAGCCAGCATGCCGGTCAGGTGATAGTGGCTGATGGTACACGCGAAGCTGCGCGACGCCTCAAGCGGGTTTTAACCACCGACCCCGGAATGGGAATCGTACGCCATGCAGATGCAGGTTATGAGATCGCCATCAAAGCTGCGAAGCGCCATGGCATTAAGATACCCATGTTAAAGTGAGTTTGGGTATCTTGTTGTCAATTCTCTAGCCTGGATATTCTACAAACTTAATTACCGTCGGGCGGCTAGTGCCACCCAATCCCCCATTTGTGACTTGTTAACCCGGTGGAATCCGTGTTCATCCAATGCCCGCTCCACCTCGGAGCTTTGCTCTGCCAGGATACCGGATAAGATCATGCAGCCATCTGGCATCACCAGATCATCCAACCCCTGATTTAGCAATTGCACCAATACTGGTGCCAGGATGTTGGCAATTACCAGCTGGGCCTTTTGGATGCTGAACTTTCCAGCACGCACTTCTGTCACCGAGCCAATTCCAAGCTCGAGCTGATGGCTCACGTCATTGAGTATCGCATTCTCACCCGCTGCCCGAACTGCTTCGGGGTCAATATCCACTCCGAGCGCCATCTCTGCACCAAGCCTTACTCCGGCTATGGAAAGGATCCCCGATCCACAACCGATATCGATCACCCTTATTCGATTTGGACTCTCCTGGGATGTGAAAAAGTCTTCCGCCAGTGCCAGACACAGCCGGGTGGTTGGATGGGTACCGGTGCCAAATGCCATCCCCAGCTCAATCCGGATGGGAATGCGTCCATCATCTGGAGGAGCAATCCATGCAGGCACGATAAGCAGATGACGGCCAATCGGGATGGGATGGTAATGCTCCTTCCAGGACTCCATCCAATTGACTTCACGGATCAGCTTGAATTCAGGTGTTGCCAAAGGGGAGATACGCCCGAGGTACCAAAAACCTTGTTCAATCTTATGCCGGGTTTCCTCAAGGTTATCGTCTGCTGGGATGTATCCGCACACTCTTAGGGGTCCGATTGTCTGCGCATTTTCATCGGCTGGGCCAGCGGTCACCGCGGTTGACTCAATCACCACCCCATCGGGTAGATAACGACGTAAAACTTCAGCTACCGCCTCCGCCAGCTCACCATCAACGATCAAGCTCACTTCCAGCCAGTATTTATCCGTCATATTGAAATGAATATCCAAGGAAGACTATTGAATAGGCCAACCCTCGGTTGGGTAGAGCTACCCCCCCAAGGTTTCTTTCAGCCAATCCAAAAAACCACGCTCTGCAGGTCGCACATCACTGCCGAGGCTTTCGGCCAGCTGTTCCATTAGCTTGCGCTGATCGGCGGTCAGGCTTTTGGGTACCTCTACATTGACCACTACCATCTGGTCTCCCCGACCATTGCCCCGCAAGTGTGGAACGCCTTTCCCTCGCATGCGTAACACCTTACCCGGTTGGATGCCTGACGGTATTTTTAGTTTGGTAGGTCCATCCACGGTGGGTACTTCCACCTCCGCCCCCAGTGTGGCTTGGGCAATATTGACGTTTAAATCCAGCAGGATGTCATTTTCGCGACGTCTGAAATATTTATGAGATAAAACCCGGATGATGAGATATAAGTTCCCATTCGGGCCACCATTTTCACCGGGTTGTCCTTCACCAGCCAATCGGATTTGGTTGCCATTATCCACCCCCGCTGGGATGGATACCACTTTCTTGCGGTTTTTCCGCACCAAACCCCGCCCGCCACAGGTATGGCATGGTGTGACGATTGTTTCACCCTGCCCATTGCAGACCGGGCAGGTTGATACCTGAACCATTGAGCCGAGCAGGGTCTGGCGTACCTGGCGTACCTCGCCCGTTCCATTACAGGTGGTGCATCTCACCGGGCTGGTGCCTGGTTCCGCCCCCTTTCCACCGCATGTTTCACACACCTCATCCCGCGTGATCTCAATTTCCTTCTCCACCCCAAATATCGATTCTTCAAAGGACAGGTCGACATTATATTGGAGGTCAGCTCCTCGGCGCGGAGCATTGCGTGCCCTCCTGCTGGAGGTTCGCCCGAAGCCTCCAAAACCACCAAAAAATTCCTCGAACAGGTCTCCAAAGTCTACAGTGAAATCTGGCACGCCTCCGGTGTTTTGTACACCCGCGTGGCCAAAGCGGTCATATGCCGCGCGTTTATCCGCATCGGAGAGCACGGCGTAGGCTTCATTAACCTCCTTGAAGCGTTCCTCCGCATTGGGTTCCTGACTGACGTCTGGATGGAACTGCCTCGCCAGTGTTCGGAATGCTGCCTTTATATCCTCTGGCGAGGCATTGCGTGGTATGCCTAAGACTTCATAATAATCACGTTGAGCCATAATTTGCGTTCTAACGTTTTAACGTGTTAACGTTTAAACGTCATAAAATATCCCTTCATCCCGAATTGCTTTTGGTTGTTGCACTAGATATTGCATGAAACGTGAAATCTGGCGACTGCATTTATCGCATAGTTCAAAAAGCTTGGAGAATTCGTTTTCTTCAAGATAGCCTATATCTTTAGCAACATAAACTTGAGCACGTAACTCACCTGCAGAGGCCTTCGCTCGACCAAGGTAATCATTAAATAATTGCTGTGTCCGGCTTTCAAAACCCTCAGCAATATTAGACATAATTGACACGGAAGCTCGTCTCATTTGGTCGCATAAGCCAAAATCCCTGGCAAACTCCACATGCCGTGTCAGATCATAAACCTGACGGGTGAGCTCACGGGCTGTTTGCCAGGCTTCAATATCTTCAAACCTTACAATCGTTGCCATCTTCTTCCGATAACGTTATAACGTTAAAACGTTCCAACGTTCTAACGTTGTTTTACGCATTCCTGAATTCACCATCCACCACATCATCATCACCACCGGGCTTTTGGTCGCCACCCTCAGGACCAGGTTCCTGCCCGCCTGCTGTCGGACCCGCTTCCGGACCACCCTGCTGGTAGACGGAAGCCCCGATTTGTTGGACAACCTGGAATAACTGCTCAGTGGCACTCTTGATCTTAGCGGGATCATCACTCTCCAATGACTTCTTGACATTGGCAATCTCTGCTTCCACCTTGCTCTTGGTATCCGCAGGTACTTTGTCTCCAAAGTCACGCAGTGCCTTCTCAGCGGTATATACGGCATTATCTGCTGTATTGCGAGCTTCAATTAACTCCTTACGTTTCTTATCTTCATCGGCATGCAGTTCCGCTTCACGACGCATGCGTTCGACCTCCGCTTCATTCAAGCCAGAAGAAGCTGTGATGGTAATATGCTGGCTGCGTTGGGTGGCTTTATCCTGTGCAGTCACATTGATGATTCCGTTAGCATCGATATCGAAAGTCACTTCTATTTGCGGGATGCCGCGTGGTGCAGGGGGAATGCCATCCAGGACGAATTTACCCAGGCTCTTATTATCGACTGCCATCGGGCGCTCACCCTGTAGGACGTGAATTTCTACCTGTGGCTGGCTGTCGGAGGCTGTCGAGAAGATTTGGCTCTTGCGTGTGGGTATGGTAGTGTTGCGCTCGATCAGTGGAGTTGCCACACCACCCAACGTCTCCACCGAGAGAGTTAGAGGGGTCACATCCAGCAGCAAGATGTCCTTCACATCGCCACCCAGCACGCCTGCCTGGATCGCTGCTCCAATTGCCACCACCTCATCAGGGTTAACCCCTTTATGCGGTTCCTTGTTGAACAACTTCCGTACGGCTTCCTGCACCGCCGGCATACGCGTCATGCCACCTACCAACACCACTTCATTGATCTTTGAGGTTTCCAGGTCAGCGTCGCGTAAGGCCGTTTTAACCGGTCCCAAGGAGCGCTCAATCAGATCACCGGTAAGCTGCTCCAATTTGGAGCGCGTAAGGTTCATCACCAGGTGTTTCGGACCAGATGCATCAGCTGTGATATAAGGCAGGTTGATTTCTGTCTGCATCATGCTGGAGAGTTCGATCTTGGCTTTTTCTGCGGCTTCTTTGAGCCGTTGTAGGCTTTGGCGGTCCTGACGTAGGTCAATCCCATTGGTCGTCTTGAATTCATCCGCAAGATAATCGATTAACCGCATGTCAAAATCATCCCCACCCAGGAAGGTATCTCCACTGGTGGAACGCACCTGAAAGACGCCATCTCCCACATCCAGGATGGAAATATCAAACGTGCCACCACCCAGGTCATACACTGCAATCACTTCATCTTTTTTCTTATCCAAGCCATAAGCCAGGGAGGAAGCCGTTGGCTCGTTGATGATACGCAACACATCCAATCCGGCAATCTTTCCAGCATCTTTGGTGGCATTGCGCTGGGCGTCATTGAAGTATGCCGGAACAGTGATGACCGCCTGGGTTACCGTCTCACCCAGGTAAGCTTCAGCATCAGTTTTAAGTTTAGCCAGGATCATAGCAGAAATTTCTGGAGGCGAATATTCACGCCCGTCCAATATCACCCGGATATCCCCATTGGGCGCTTTAGCCACCTTATACGGAACCCGAGCCAATGCTTTTTTCACTTCTGGGTCTTCAAACTTGCGCCCCATGAAGCGCTTGATTGAAAAAACTGTGTTTTCAGGGTTGACCACCGCCTGGTTGCGTGCTACCCGCCCCACCAGACGCTCGTGGTTCTTATTCACTGCCACCACGGATGGTATAAGCCGCTCACCTTCCGCGCTAGCGATGACCGTCGGTTCCCCACCTTCCATCACCGCTACCACCGAGTTGGTTGTACCCAGATCGATACCGATTATTTTTCCCATTCTGTAACTCTCCTTGTTAATGATTGGATGCAAAATAAAATATATAGATGCCTGATTAATACTATCTTGCGACTCTTACCCGCGCCGGACGGATCACCCTTTCGCCAAGGGTATATCCGGGTTGCACGACTTCGATGATCTGACCGCTCTCATGATCTGGACTATCCTCGTGGGAGATGGCTTCATGCATGTTGGGGTCGAAGAATTTTCCGTCCGTATCCATGAGCTTAACTCCATCAGCTTCGAACGCTGCGATCATTTTCCGATGGATCAAGTCGATGCCATCCGCCCAAATGTCACCATTTCCTTCTGTTGGACGATTCTTGCTTTTTAGAGCCCTCTCCAGGTCATCTGCAATATCCAGGTAGTGTCGGATGGCTGTCGCGAAGGCGTTCTGACCGCCTTGTGCTTGTTCACGTTCCATCCGTTTCTTATAATTAAAGAACTCAGCCCTTTCACGCTGCCATCCCGTTAAATATTCGTTTGCCGTTGCCAATGCCTGGTCAAGCTCGGAACGTAGCTGAGCGATCTCTTCCTCAGGGATGACCGCAGGTACTTCTGCCATCTCCTCGGGTTCAGATGGAGGTATGGGTTGATCCTGTGATATTTCCTCTTCGGCTTTTATTTCTTTTTCTTCCATCTTATGTTTCTTTGCCACCATGATAGAGTCATGCTCCTTAGGTTTCTTCAGCTAACATCTCAATCACCAGGTCACTTAACAGACCAGAGACAAAGCGCACCGTTGATACTGTTCGCCCATACGCCATACGGGTGGGTCCGAGCACACCTAGCGCCCCGGTTACCAATCCGGGAGCTCCGTAACGTGCCAGCACCATGGAGCAATCCCGCAGGTCTTCCCAGGTACCCTCACCGCCAATCAATACCTGAACGTCATCCATGCCGCTTGTCAGCACCGTCCGCGAAAGCAAATCCTCCAACATGGAGCGCTCTTCCAAGACTCTCAAAGCCTTGCGGGCTGATTCCGACTCAGCAAATTCTGGCTCTGCCAGCACGTTAGTCAAGCCATCCCGATAGACTTCGCCGGAGACGACCTGTTTCATCCTCTCCAGCTCTTCCCTCGTCAGCTTGATCACATCCTGTTCAAGGGCATCAAATTGACCACTCAGGGCCGCGATTCCATCTGCATCCAGCCCCTCACAGACCTGGTTGATGTGGCTGGCAGCCGCTGAAAGCTGTTCCTGTGAAACCGGCTCAGCTAGAGTAAGCATTTGCTGGCGTACCTGCCCGCCCGTCCACACGATCACCATCAAAACCTGCCGTCCATGTGTGGAAATCAGGCTGAGATGCTTGAAGCGCGCCGACTCAGGTCTTGGGGATGTCACCAGGGAAGCACCTTGCGATTGGTGGGCCAATACCGATGCAGCCAGGCGCATCCACCGGTTTACATCCTTCCCTGCCTGATAAAACTGGTGGGTGATCGTTCGTCGGGTATTCGCTGGCAGCTCGGTCTGCCCCATCAGCTGCCGCACGAAATATCGATAGCCTTCTTCAGTTGGCACCCGGCCAGCCGATGTGTAAGGCTGCCGTAAATAACCGGCATCTGTAAGCTCGACCATATCATTCCGAATGGTAGCTGAGCTTGTATCGAGCTTGTACCGTTCGATCAATGCTTTCGAGCCAACCGGCTGTGCCGTCTCCACATACGTGTGGATAATGAGAGCCAGGATCAGTCTTTGTCGTTCGGTCAGTGTATTCATCCGCATCACCCATAATTTAGCACTCTCATGTTGAGAGTGCTAAAACGAACCATAAAATGATACCATGACGGGTGGGCTACGTCAAGCGGGGGTAGGGGGTTCTTATAAAACTCTAACAAGCGACTGTTGACCATTTCCGCTTCTCTCGGTATAATCATTGGCGTAAAGAAAATAACCTTCGGGGCAGGGTGATAACGCGTAAAGCGTTTATTCCCGACCGGTGGTAAAGCCCACGAGCCATGTGAACTGGCATGATCCGGTGAAATTCCGGAGCCGACGGTACAGTCCGGATGAAAGAAGGTACTA
>CAZXPK010000077.1:2494-16663 GCA_964642565.1 uncultured Anaerolineaceae bacterium | reverse complement strand
AACCCACATAATTAATTACGTGGTCCCATTATTTGGTCAGTATTGCTTGCATATTTGTTAGGCATTATTAACTGTTAGGATATTGATTTTTTTACTTAATCAATATATAATGTAATTATCTTTAGAAACATCAAAAGATACTGACACAGGAAGGAGGTTAAAGCCATGTTGTTCTCGCCTAAGGAAAAGGGTCAGGGTATGGTCGAATATGCATTGATTATTGTATTGATTGCGATTGTCGTTATAATTGTTCTTACCGTCCTTGGCACCCAGATTTCTACAGTCTTCAGCACGATTTCTTCAGCTCTTAGCAGCACTACTTAATTGTTATGTTATCCAAACCATGGACCCGGTTTGCCGGGTCCAATTTTTATTTAAAAGTGGTCTAAATCTTGCAGCAACAGGGTGGTAAAGTTTGGCAATTTCATGTAGACTTAGGGAAATTGGGGCCTAACCCCCATACTTGACTTTTGACATAAAGGTCGTATGATTAAACGAATGGCAGCTCTAAGATATCAGTTTATGGGAGGCTGAAATGCGTCGTGGAAGAATATTCATTCTATTAGCAATAATCATAGTGGTTGGTTTAGCTTTGGTATATTTTATCTATAGCAAAGGTTTGATATTTCCACAAGGTGAGGGGACCAATGAGGCAGGCAATGAAGCCTTATTTACTCCAACTCCGATAGCCACGACTAAAGTTGTTGTTGTAACCCAACGTGTACAACGGGGTGAAATTATAACTGCCGACAAATTAGACATGGTTGATTATCAATCAGATCTAGTATTGCCAATTATGTTTACTGATGTAAATCAAGTTGTAGGGAAAATGGCGCGATACACCATGGATCCATATACTGTAGTGACTTCTGCGCTAGTGACTGGATCTCCGATCACCGAACAGGGATCAGATGATGCCTTGTTCATTTCACCGGGTATGGTGGCTGTCTCCATTCCCATAACACGGTTGTCAAGCGTATCCTATGCCCCGCAAAGGGGAGATCATGTGAATGTAATTGTCACGATGCTATTTGTGGATCTTGACCCAGCTTGGCAAACGAAATTACCGAATTGGACGGGTAATGTAATTGGTCCTGGTGGTGGTGGAGTAGTAGAAGGTGGAAGTACAACAGCAAAGGATGCAATTGACACTTTACTGGCACAACCTTTCCGCGGTGCATCGGAGCAAGGCCGACCCGAAAACGATCCACTGATGAACCAGACATTTTACATATTACCATCAGAATCGCAACGTCCGCGCCTGGTGAGTCAGACATTAATCCAAAATGTTATTGTGCTCCAGATGGGGAACTTTTTAACCCCCGCTGAAAAAGCTGCATTAGAAGCTACACAACCTGCGCCAACTGCCACCCCTGAGCCTGGTGCGGAGCAACCCCAGCAAGCCGGTGCAACACCGGCCCCCCAACCTGCACCTCCGGACGTCATAACTTTAATCGTATCTCCACAAGATGCGGTCACATTAAATTACCTTATTTATGGTGGTGCCCAACTTACACTTGTACTACGAAACCCTCAAGATACTGACGTTCCAGCAACAGAAGCTGTAACCCTATCATACTTGCTGGATCAATATAATATACCTATTCCAGTCAAGTTACCTTACGGCTTTGAACCTGCAGTAACTGCATTGGTTCCACCATCACTCCCGAACGATACTACACCAACACCACAACCATGAGAATATCCTCATACTGGAGTTAATCTGTGGTTGATACGGAAAAAATACGAGTCGTAATCGTCGACGACATTGCTGAGACTAGAGAAAACATCAGAAAATTGTTACAGTTCGAGCCTGACGTTGAAGTAGTTGGAGTCGCGCGAACTGGTCGCGAGGCAATTGATATATCCAAAGATGTAAAACCGGATGTCCTTCTTATGGATATCAATATGCCCGACATGGATGGTATTGCTGCAACAGAAATCATCCGAAAAAGCGTACCGTTTACGCAGATCGTAATACTTTCGATACAAAACGATCCCAATTATATGAGGCGGGCAATGCTAGCCGGTGCCCGAGATTTTCTGACCAAACCACCAACAATCGATGAATTAAATTCAGCAATTCGTCGTGCAGGTGTAATGGCGCGTGATGAACGCGCCAAAACACCTCAGGTAAGTGGAGCACAAATCTCAAAGACGGGAGGAGTGCATCCGTTAGGTTCGCCAGGTTCAGGTGGTAAGGTGATAACATTTTACAGTCCTAAGGGAGGCACAGGCTGTACAACCCTGGCAACGAACTTAGCTGTATGTTTGAATAATGAGGATACATCAGTTGTCATCGTTGATGGAAATCTACAATTTGGTGATGTAGCAGTATTTTTGAATGAACAAGGAAAATTCAGTATTTTGGATCTAACCCCACGCGCAGATGAATTGGATCCAGAGATTATCAATAGTGTGACGATAAAACACTCACAATCTGGTATTAGAATATTAGCTGCCCCGATGAAACCTGAACAAGCTGATATGGTATCGGGTGAACAATTTTCCAAAGTGATCAGATATTTACGGAATATTTACTCATATGTGATTGTTGATACAGCCTCCTCTTTACAAAACATTACCGCAAGCGCGATTGATAATAGTGATCTCCTGATCCTCCTCACAACCCAGGATATCCCATCGATTAAAAATTCCAGATTGTTCCTTGATGAGATTGATGCCTTGGGTTTTGATCGTAAACGAATTATCTTTGTCATGAATAAATTTGATAAAAGAATAGGTATTACCGCTGAAAAGGTGAGTGAGAACTTAAAACAAGAAATAACTGCCGTTATACCATTTGAAGAAAGAGTAATCGTATCTGTGAATCGTGGCATTCCATTTTTATTGGTAGATAAATCTCGGCCCTTATCCCGGTCAATCCTATCACTCGCTGAAGTGGTGAGAAACCGGATATCTGAGTTAGAATCCCAGCCGGAAACTCTTACTGCGATTAAAAGTACTGGTAAAAGGTAGAACCTTAGAAGGTGAATTGGAGGATTCAAAATGTCTCTCCTGAAACGAATTGAGCAAGGAAAAGGTGGACAGCCCCAAACAACGCAAGGTTCTGGTGGGGGAGGACAACCCAACCTGATAACGATACAAGCGCGTCGGGTCGTGCCACCTGGTGTGACTGCACAAAAAGATACATATAGTGATTTAAAAACCCGGGTCCAGAATCGGCTATTATCTGAATTGGATCCTTCGATGGATATCACCCGAGTAAATGAGGTCCGAAGCACGATCCAGGATTTATTTGAACAGGTACTCGCGGAAGAGAATATTGTGCTATCCCGACCGGAAAGACAGCGTTTATTTGAACAGATCAGTGCTGAAATACTAGGTTATGGTCCTATTCAACCACTTCTTGAGGATGATACGATCACTGAAGTCATGGTAAATGGTGCCAAGAACATATATATAGAACGTGCAGGTAAGATTATCCGGATACCGGTAGTATTCGAAAGTGATGAGCATGTGATGCGCGTTATAGATAGAATCGTAGCGCCTCTTGGCAGGCGCATCGATGAATCCAGCCCGTATGTCGATGCGCGTTTACCCGATGGATCGCGGGTTAATGCAATCATCCCACCCATATCTCTGGTTGGTCCAGTGTTAACGGTACGGAAGTTTGCCCGAAATCCGATCACTCTAGAGCAATTGATCGAGTTTGGTACCATAATTCCCGAAGCACTCCAATTCCTTAAAGCGTGTGTGGAATCCAGACTTAATATGATTATTTCTGGGGGTACCGGCTCTGGAAAAACCACCCTACTTAATATTCTTTCGCAATTTATTCCTGGAGATGAACGAATTATCACAGTAGAGAATGCTGCTGAACTGCAATTACGTCAGGAACATGTTGTAACATTAGAATCGCGGCCACCCAACATTGAAGGACGAGGAGAAGTAACCATACGACAGTTGGTAATCAACTGTTTACGCATGCGTCCAGACAGGATAATTGTTGGTGAAATCCGTGATGAGGCCGCTCTTGACATGCTGCAAGCGATGAATACCGGCCATGATGGCTCGATGACTACCGCTCACTCGAACAGCCCACGAGATACGCTGGCACGTTTGGAAACGATGGTCATGATGGCCGGAATGGAATTACCTGTTCGTGCTATTCGAGAGCAAGTATCTTCTGCTATAGATCTGATTATTCACCAAGAACGAATGAGAGATGGAACACGCAAGGTGGTTAATATTACAGAAGTTTCGGGGATGGAAGGTGATGTAGTTACCATGACCGATATCTTCGTATTCGAACAATCTGGTTTTGAAGGTGGAAAAATCATCGGTAGATTACGACCGACTGGTTTACGTCCGAAGTTTATGGATAAAATTGAATCATCCGGGATACATCTCCCTCCATCCATCTTTGGGATTGGTGAACGTAGGCGTTACTAAACCCTCCCATCTGTAAAGCAGAGGTCGATTATGAGTCCTACAACAATTCTAATCTTGGGCGGGGTTGTCGCACTTGTCCTATTGGTAATAGGGTTAATTGTTACAGCCACAGAAGAACGTTCTTTGGTCGACGAGCGCCTTGAATATCTTGAAGAAGAGGGGGTCGCTGTAGTATCAAAAAAGGCTATTTTTGGTGAATGGGTTGGGAAACAAGCCACAAGGTACACCTGGGGACAATCCCTCACCCGATCATTAGCGCGTGCTGACATAAAGATGAAAGTCGGTGAGTTCATCCTCGTAACTATTATTTTGACTGTTATCGGGGGGTTATTAGGGTGGTTCCTCAGCGGCGGTACGAGTATGAGTGCCGGTGAATCTACTGTGCAGGTATTATCGAATATCCCAGGCGTCCTTATCGGCGGAATTGCCGGTTTTTTTGCGCCAACAGTATATATGAGGCGTCAGCAAGGGAAGAGATTAGTAAAATTTGATAATCAACTGGCAGATATGCTTAGCTTGATGGTGAACGGTCTTCGGGCGGGGTATTCCACGATGCAAGCTATGGAAGCTGTAAGCAGAGAATTACCTGCTCCTATCTCAGATGAATTTCGTCGGATTGTTCAAGAAATGCAGTTAGGTATTCCAATGGATATTGCATTGGATAACTTAACCCGTAGGATCCCGAGTAAAGACCTTGATCTGGTTGTGACAGCCATCAATGTGCAAAGAGAAGTAGGTGGTAATCTTGCTGAAATTCTAGATACTATTTCACATACGATCCGTGAACGTGTTCGTGTTAAAGGTGAAATCCGGGTTTTAACTTCACAGATGATGATATCTGGGCGTTTTTTGGCGATTATGCCCGTTGCTGTAATTATCCTGATGTACTTTCTAAATCGGGGATACATGATGCGGTTTTTTAACCCGGCTACTCGGATGTTTGGCATTCCTGCATTGATCATCGGAGCATGTATGATCGCTATAGGCTATTATTTAATGATGAAAATCGCCAGGGTCGAAGTATAATGTTTTTATCACAGGAGATGGAATAATGGCAACATTACCTTTAATTATTATTGGTTTAGTGATCTTCATTAGTGCAGTAATATTAGTTATTGTTGGTATAAAATCTCCTCAAGGAATTGACCCACTAGAGGATAGACTCGCAGAATATGCCTCTCGAGGAGAGACTGCGTCTATTGAGGAAATTGAACTTTCCCAACCATTTTCCGAACGAATCATCGTACCCATTGCAAAACGGATGGGGGAATTTGTGATGCGGTTTACTCCGCAAAACGCGATTACATCGATGTCTAAGAAGCTAGAATTAGCTGGAAATCCTGGTAATATGGATCCAGCTGTGTTCTTTGCTCTGCGGTTCATAGGCATCCCATTTGGAGGTATATTTATCATCCTTGACACCCTGGCTGCCCCAGGTAGTTTTATGGATGGAAAGGGATTATTATTGGGTCTTCCTGCTGCCATCCTAGGTTTTTATCTACCTGACCTAATCCTTCAAAGTCGGATTGATCGACGGCAAAAACAAATCCGAAAAGCAATGCCGGATGGGCTGGATTTACTAACCATTTGTGTAGAAGCAGGTCTAGGATTCGATGCTGCGATGTCCAAACTGTATGAGAAGTGGGATAATGAACTTGGACGTGCATTTGGACGTGTGGTTCGAGAAATTCAGTTGGGAAAATTGCGTCGGGAAGCCTTGCGCGATATGGCTGACCGTTTGGGGGTGTCTGAAATGTCAAGTTTTGTAGCAGCAGTGATCCAAAGCGAGCAGTTGGGCGTGAGTATGGCACAAGTGCTACGTATTCAGGCTGATCAAATGCGTATAAAACGTCGGCAGTTGGCAGAAGAAGAAGCGCATAAAGCACCCATCAAGATGCTGCTGCCCATGGCATTTTTTATCTTTCCGGCTTTATGCATCGTCCTTATGACCCCAGCTTTCCTAATCCTTATTGAACAAGGTGCGGGTCCGCTGGGTGGATAAGTGAAGATTATTAAATTATAGTCATTTATACCAATAGATTTCATGAACCATATGCCAGGAAACCTGGCTTATCGGGCGTATCAATTTATCTGGGAAGCGCTGGACTGGTTGTACCCACCCAATTGTGGGGGATGTGGTCAACCGGGAGCACGCTGGTGCACGGACTGTTCTCATAACACCAAAGAGATCAGTCCACCTATTTGTCCAATTTGCGGTAATCCTAATGGTAATGAAGAACCTTGCCAGAGATGTCAGGTATCCAGGCCTCATTACACATCCCTGCGTTCACACACTGTATTTAACGGATCCATCCGGGAGGCAATTCATCGCCTAAAATATCGTCGCGATATTGGCTTGGGGGAAGTGCTTGCCCGCCCCATGATTACTAGTCTACAAAAGCTTAATTGGTCATTAGATATCATCTCATCTGTACCATTAGGTCTTGCCCGTTTTGAAGAGCGTGGATATAATCAGGCGACTTTGCTTGCTCGACCCATTGCTCTCTCATTGAACTTGCCATTCTCCTCACGAATATTAACGAGGACGCGTGAGACCCGGACGCAAGTCGGACTTACGGTAACGGAAAGACAAGAAAATATGGCTGATGCATTCCGGGCGAACAGTAAATTGTCTCAAGGGAAAATTATATTAGTGGTGGATGATGTGGCAACTTCTGGAGCTACTTTAAATGCATGTGCAAAAGCGTTGTTAGATGGAGGGGCAACTAAGATTTACGGTTTTTCACTTGCCCGGGCTGTTTTTACTCCAAACAATGAAATTGACATATCTTGAGATTGCGGTTTGTGTTGTTAATTCAGCAATTTCCGAATTGATAGGGTTGCGATATTAAATCTAAATAGGTACAACATCTTATAGGAGTATAACCAATGACGCTCGACGTACAAGTTTATGGTCGTAATTTTGAAGTTACAGATCGTATTATAGATTATGCAAAGAATAAAGTTTCAAAGATGGATCGTTTTTTAAGTGACATTGACGAAGCTCGGGTAGATTTAGCCTATATCAAGTCAGCCCGCAGTGCAGCTGATCGGCAAGTAGCTCAAATTACTGTTCGTGGGAAAGGTTACATCTTAAGAGCTGAAGAGCGTTCAGACGATATATTTACTGCGCTTGATTCGGCATTGGAAAAACTCCAACGCCAGATGGAACGATATAAAGGAAAACGCCAAAAAGGGCGTGGAGATGGGAAGCCTGCTTCAGAAGTTATACCTGTAATGGCTGAAGAAGAGGGTGAGGAGGACAGATCGTTAATCGTAAGAAGAAAAAAGTTTGTCCTCACACCGATGGACGAAACTGAAGCTCTTGAACAAATGAAGCTCTTGGGTCATGAAGATTTTTTTGTCTTCTATAATTCCGTAACAAATTCTGTAAATGTGCTGTATCTACGAAGAGATGGTCTATATGGATTGATTGAGACCGAGACACGGTGAGATAATTAATAGACGTGAAGGTTAAATAAATCGCTATGCACAGATAACAATTACTAGAGACCTCGGAGCAACAATGGCAAATGAACAGAATAACACCAACGATATCATGGATGAGATGATCCCATCCAAAGACATGGACCTCCATTCAATAGAAAATGCTGTAACTTTAATGCTAACTGCTTTCGGAGAAAACCCCTCCCGAAAAGGTTTAGAGAGAACCCCCGAACGAGTGGCGAATATGTACACAGAGTTACTGGCGGGCTATCGAGTTGATCCAATGAAAATAGTAAATGATGCTCTATTTGAAGTTACCTATGATGAAATGGTCATCGTGCGCGACATTGAGTTTTACAGTATGTGCGAGCACCATATGCTACCGTTTATGGGGAGAGCACATGTTGCCTATCTTCCTAGTGGTCGGGTGATTGGCTTATCAAAAATACCGCGAATCGTGGATGTATTCGCTCACCGATTGCAAGTGCAAGAACGTATGACCCGGCAAATAGCAGATTTCATCAATGATGCATTAATGCCAAAGGGTGTCGGAGTGGTTGTAGAAGCCCTTCATTTGTGTACGATGATGCGCGGGGTTAAAAAACAAAATGCACGGATGACCACTTCCGCGGTTCATGGTGCATTTCGAAGAAGCTTAGCCACCAGGCAAGAATTTTTTGATAATATTTCGCGTGGTTCAGAACCAATGCGTTTCTAGCGGTTTCTACTAACGATTACGTTCAATTTCCACGCCGGCTGATTGTGCAAAACGGACCGCTCCGGGTTTTTCAACCCGGACGGTTGCTTTTAATACTCTTGGATCAGCCAAACATATTTGAGCAATATCTTCGGCGAGGGCTTCAACCGTGTACCGTTTGGCAGTCTCAGCGTGATGGATCACTTTTTTTGTGACTTTGCTATAGTCTATACACTCAGAAATATTGTCAGATGCCGCCTGTTCACGCCTCTCGGTAAATAAATCAATATTGATTAAAATATCTTGGGGTTTATCACGTTCCCAATCATTAATACCTATGATCCCTCGGGCGAGAATATTCTTAATAATGACTTTATCCATAAATACCTCGATTGTACAATACCCTATGAGTATACCCCAGGAAAAAAAGAAATTCACAGTGTGATCGGTTATAACACACATTCACACTGTGAATATTTTAGGTTACAACAACGTGGATGGTATTTCCAGAAAATTGTCGGATTATTGCGATGTTTGAGTTGGTGGAACAGTAGGACTTGTGGGTACCCTGGTTTTCCAGATATCAAATGTCTGAACATTTTCTGCAGATTTTTGCTGGTCAATCCAATTTTGAAAGTCAGTTTGCTTCAATGAATCATATTGTGAATCAGTTAAAGTCCTGACCTCATGACCTAAAACCTGATATATTTCCCAACCATTTGCGGTCTGAATGGGTTCACTGATCTGCCCAATTTGCATATTAAACACAATTTTCTCTGCGTTGGCATCCAATGTGCCGGTGCCAAACCAACCTAAATCAATCGTGTTTGTGGTACCAGAATAGACTTCGGTAGCTATGATCACAAAGTCTCCGCCGTTAGCTAGTCGATCGTAAACAGATTTGGCTTGAGCTTGATCGCTTACAACTATATGTCGAGCCCAAACCTGATCCTGTTCGCGGGAGATATCTGCAGTTATCGCATCGAATACTTTTTGACGTAATAGCTGCATTTTAAAGATCCACCGGAAATCAGCTTCAGATAAACCAGCAAATGAATGGATATTGGTCATGTAGGTCTTGAAATCATTCTGATACGCAGACAGGGTGTAAGGCGTAGGCGTGGGGAGGGGGGTGCTGGTAGGTGCAGGTGTGGTAGGGGTTATGACACTTGTCGGCGTTGGGCTTGTAATTTCCTGAGTTGTTGTAATTATGGGAGTGGATGTTTCCGTCGCTGTCGGAACAGCGGTAGCTGTTGGGGGAACCAACACAATTTGAGTTGGGTTTAGGGTTGACGTAGGCACTGGAACAGTTGTGGGTGTGGTAGTGGGGGTTCCATTTGGGTAGTAGCCAAAGTAATCCTGAAGTGACTTGTCAACTTCTGCATCAGTGACTGTGATACCACGCTTATCCGCTTCCTGCTGAATAATCTGATTCGCGATCAGATAGTCTAATGTACTTTGACCAAGATTAGTTGGTTCAAGTTGATACTCGATTTGAGCCAGATATTGTTGGATATAGCTCAAACTAGTTTGATCGCTTCCAAATAGCTGGGCAAACTGTTGGTATTGTTGATACTGTTGAATATATTGTAGTCGTTCATAGCGTGCGAATGTTTGGAATTGCTTTGTAGTTATGGAATTATTCGCAACCTTGGCTACCGGTTGTTGTGGCTGAATAACGTACTGCTGAACAATGCCATAACCGATCAGGCCAACAACGATAATAATGATCGCAATACTAACGATCAGGATATAACGATTTTGAAGACGTTCGCGCTGCTGACGGGCAAGATGTTTCTTTGTGACTAATTGACTCTTTTGTCCTTTTGCCATTTTTTGACCTCATAAATTTTGGGGGGCGGATAATGCAGTACACCCATTGTTCTCGCTTTGGCATCGATTATCGTAGCACTTCTCCGGTAAAAGGTAACATTGCCAGATGACGGGCGCGCTTGATTGCACGGGCTAACTCACGTTGGTGTTTCGCACACGCTCCTGATTGACGGCGAGGACGAATCTTGCCACTTTCGGTGACATATCGGCGTAAGGTTTCTGTTTGTTTATAATCAATCTTTGCACTTCTATCGGTGCAGAACTGGCAAACCCGAGGTTGTGAATAAAAACGTCTCGGTCCACCACGTGCATCGTTTGTCATTTCATTTGTATCCACGTGTACTAACTCCTTTTAATTAATAGATAATTTCATTTCATCACATTGTCAGTTCGAATTATTAGAAAGGAAATTCCTCTTCTTCGACTGATTCTGATTCGGCGGTAGACTCTCCGGCCTCACGACGTTCACCGAGGATTATCATCTCGTTGGCGACAATTTCAACAGAAGTATGTTTATTACCTTCCTGGTCATCCCAATGTCTGGTCTGTAAACGTCCTTCGATATAAACCTGTTGACCTTTCGAGAGATATTGTTTACATATCTCAGCCAAATTGCTCCAGGATACGACATTGAACCATTCAGTTTCAACGTGTTTTTCACCCTCAGAGGTATTCCATGTACGACTAGTTGCCACGCTAAATGTAGTCACGGGTCTGCCAGAAGGTGTATAACGCATCTCCGGATCGCGTCCAAGATTGCCTATAATCATTACTTTATTAAGCCCTCGACTCATTTTGGACTCCTTTTACGTAATTACTCGACACCGATTAATAAAAACCGCATCACAGGTTCCAAGAAGCGTAAATTTCGCTCTAAGGTAACACCAAAGGTTGGTTCCATTTGGGTTCTAATAAGCACATATTGGCCTTCTTTTTGTTTACGGATCGAATAAGCCAATTTACGTTTTCCCCAGAGATCAACCTTTGAAACAATGCCACCGGCTTCCGTGATCCATCCACTGATTTTTTCAACCACGTCTTTAAGCGCAGTGTCGTCTAAGTCTGGATGGACAATAAATACCAATTCATATTCACGCATGGGAAATTCCTCCTTTCCTCGGGTTTGCTCCTGGATATTGCCTGGCGGCTCACCAAGGGCGGAAAGCAAGCCATCAATAAATGAGGCTAGACACAAGTGATAACTATAGCACAAAGGATAATTTTTGCAAAGAGGAATTTATAGAAAAAACGAAATCTGCGGGAGGTAAATTCCATATAATGCTATATAAATATAAATGGACTAATATATTTGACTGGAACGAATGGGTCAAATTTGATAGACTACCTATCCCAACGAAATCAGGTCGAACGATCAAATACTTTTTTCTTCTTGCTACAAAGATGAGGGAACGGTCTGTAAACCAGACTAATCGGGTTTGATATACTCTACCTGATTCCAATGGTAGACTCTAACAATTTTCGATAATATATGTAGTTATTGAAAGATACGTCTTCGCGCACTCTGCCATCCGCAAGCGGAATGAAACCCCCATCCTCCAATAACTCTGGTACCAATTCCATCACTGACCGATAAATATCTTGCTGGGTTTGTCGTAAGGAATCGGAGTCGATACCCCCAATAAGCCGCAAATCCCGACCGAATTCGTGCCTGATTCCGTGATAATTCATCGCCTGAGGATTACATTCACAAGCCCACAAACAATTGAAACCTGATTTCACCACCGATGGTAATAATGCGCGGGTATTTGCATATGTACGATAGATGATTATATTTACTCCAAATGAATGTAATACTCCCAGTATTGGTTGATAGCTTTTTAATACGAACGATAAGTACATCGCTGGTGAAATCAATGGACCATGATTTCCCCCGATTGGCTCACTGAAGAGTGCTGCATCCACTTGCACCTCACTGAGGATCTTTTCAACAAGTCGGGAGGTAAATTCGGCGTAGACATTCATCCAGGCTTCGACTAAATGAGGGTCATCCACCAATAATTGGATCGCATCTGCAAAACGACGCCATCCGTGTACACCCATCGATAAGAAATATCCCCGGTGAACGCGTAATATTAGTGGAAAGTCTCGAGTTTTCCACTCAACCACCTTTTTTTCCCACCCATCTGGCATCCGTTGTGGATCATTTGGGTCCAAACGGGCTGTGAGTTTTTTCAATCCATCGATGCTTTTGGGCCAGTTGGTTAGGGTGGGAGAGGGATCAAGATTCGGTTCTATCTCTTCACGTAAATCAAAGGTAAATAAGGTCTCAAGCTTATCCTTTTTCCTCAACCCTTGGGTATGCCATAGATGAAGGACGTCCTCACGGATGCCATCTTCGAATAGAGGTGGCCGGTCAGGAACGCCATAATTCATCGTCCTAATAAAACGTTCTCTCCCATTCATGGAACAGTCCTGATAACTTTGATGGATAAGTATACTTCGAATTGATTTGACATATAAGAACGACGAGAGTAGAATCTAATAAGGTTCCATGTGAAATAAATAACAAACACAATAGTTATATAACTATGTTAGAGGATTTAGCCAAGCGTCTCCGCGGTAAACGGACGGTTATCCTTGGAGTGGGGAATCCATTACAAGGTGATGATGCTATTGGTCCGAATCTGGTGGATTTCCTGCATGGTCGTATCGATGCTACATTAATCAATGGGGGTGAAGTCCCCGAGAATTATTTGAGCTCAATTCGTGCAGCTCAGCCTGAAGTGGTTTTAATTGTTGTGGCATTAGAATTGGGAGCTGAAGCTGGTTGCGTAGCTGTATTGGATGCGGATCGCTTACGGGCGATTGGGAATTTTACCCGTAATCCAGGTCTGGCATTTTTAACCGTCATGATCCAGGATGGGACGGGAGCTGAAGTGATCCTCGTCGGCATTCAGCCCGAGACAACTATGTTTGCTGCTGAACTATCCAAACCTGTGCATCAAACCTTGAACAATTTAGAAGAAATGCTTGTCAATGTATATTGATTATTGACGGAGCAAAGGGTCGAACTTCTATATTTTGCTAGGAACCAACACTCACTTTTTTTCGGGTTAGTAAAGGGAAGCGCAGCAAAAAAATAGTAGTATAGATAGAGTTGCTGATGATTGATAAAATACCCACCGCCTTGTAATACGAATTTAAGCCCCTCTAGAATGATATATTTAATATTTTCCATCCATGAATGAATCGTTCACTGAAAACTAACAACCAGGACGACGTAAACTATGACAGATCCTACGGAACTTTTTATCAATCATTTAGTGAGTCAAATGACCCTGGAAGAGAAAATTGGACAGCTGAACCAGCCAAAAGCTGGGGATAGACTTAACTCTGAGGCTATCCGCCAGGGAAAAGCTGGCTCTATGATTAGAGCAGCTGGTGCATTGACGGGACAAGGCAGATCAGGCTCCGATGGGGCTGAACAAGCAAACCATCTGCAGCAATTTGCGCTCGAATCGCGCTTAAAGATCCCACTAATTTTTGGACGGGACGTCATTCATGGCTGTCGCACGATCTTTCCGATCCCATTAGCTCAAGCAGCGGCATTCAACCTTGAGCTGGCTCAAAATGCAGCATCAGTTGCCGCGCAAGAAGCTAGCGCTTGTGGTCTTAAGTGGACATTTGCACCCATGGTGGATATTGCCCGCGACCCACGCTGGGGACGGGTGGCTGAGGGCAATGGAGAGGATCCTTACCTTGGTGCACAAATGGCTGCCAGCCTTGTGAAGGGTTTTCAGGGCGATAATATGGCA
>CAZXPK010000077.1:0-2394 GCA_964642565.1 uncultured Anaerolineaceae bacterium | reverse complement strand
GAATGGGGTTTCGATGGATTTGTGATTTCGGATTGGGATTCAATTGCTGAACTCATCAATCATGGGGTCGCCGAGGACAGAGCGGAAGCTGCATCAATAGCCCTACATGCTGGAGTAGATATGGATATGGTCAGTGAGACCTACTTGGAAACACTCGCTGCGAGCGTCCAGGCTGGCAGGATTCCTATCCATGAAATAGATGAAGCAGTACTCCGAATCCTGAGGATTAAACAACGCGCCGGGCTCTTTGATCAGCCCTTCACCGATCCGAACCGTTTCGCGCGTGAGGTGCTAGCCAGCGAATCGCGCCAACTTGCTCGCCAATTTGCTCGTGAATGCATGGTACTGCTAAAAAATAAGGACTATATATTACCTCTGCGGGGTTTTCGGAAAATATTGATAGCCGGAGATTTCGTCAATGCCCGGGGTGAATTATATGGAACCTGGTCACCTGATGGTCATGGTGAAGATTGTGATCCACTTGAGCACGCACTCAAATCAACTGCCCCAAAAGATGTAAACTTATGGTTTACCGAAGAGTATGACGAAGCACTGGATAAGGCGATAGAGGCAGACTTAATCGTGCTGGTGATTGGCGAACACCCACGCCGTTCGGGAGAAAATTCAAATGTAAGTGATTTAAGTTTGCCACCGGGACAGACCGAGTTTGTGGATTTAATGGTGAACTTGGGCAAACCTGTGGTTTTAGTAATATTCGCTGGCAGACCATTGGCAATCTCCCGCCAGTTGCATCTGGCGGACGCTGTTTTATATGCATGGCATCCTGGAATTGAAGGGGGCGCAGCGTTGGGAGAAATTTTGTTCGGTGCAGAATCACCTTCAGGACGCTTGCCGATTACTTTTCCTCGTGCGACCGGGCAAGTACCGATTTATTATAGCCATAAAAATAGTGGGAGACCGATTGCAACCGAGGGCTGGTGTAGCTCTCGCTATGTTGACTTGCCCGCTACACCGCTCTTCCCGTTTGGATATGGTTTGACCTATACCTCTTTTGAATATTCCAACTTAGAGCTGAGTGACAAGACACTAGGCGAGCGTATTTCCATTAGTGCTGAAGTTACCAACACCGGCAAGCGAGCTGGTAATGAATTAATCCAGCTTTACGTCCGTGATCTTGTTGGATCACTCACACGACCAGTCCGTGAACTAAAGGGCTTTCAGCGACTCGAACTCCAGCCTGGAGAAACCCGCCGCGTTACTTTCACACTGACCGAAGAAATGCTTGCCTTTACCCGCTCTGATGGGTCCAAGGGTGTAGAACCGGGTGGTTTTCATGTATGGATAGCCCCAAACAGCGCTTCGGGACTGCGTGGAGAATTCCGATTGTGAAGCATTAGGGAGGTTTCCAAGACAAACCTCTCACCCCATGACTGTCGCATCCGGATTTATTGGTTTATCTCCGAGATTTTAACTAGGTCTATTATAGTCACCAAGATGCCTAATAACCTTTGAAGCTTGGCTAAGAGTCAAAGCCTGAGTTGTGCTTTCTGGGTCAAATTTTCGAATTACGGCAGTTCGCCTGCTACTCGCAATCTATAACGAACTACATCGAAATAATCGCGATAGTATCCCAAAAAGTTAATGGAAAAAGAACTAGTCAGACCTGGATCCAGGTCGGTACTGGTGCTATGTTCACATCCTACAGGTACACCAGAAACATTATACAATGTGCCACTCACAACGACAGAGGTCGAGCGTTGGTTGCCGTCATTACGAACATGACTAGTAATATCATAGCCCTTACTCGTAGAATTGTAAAACCCACTATCGTCAACAATAACAAGACCTGAACTTGTACCACCTACGGTGTATGTCGGGGATTCAATTTTGTAATACGACCAGTTGGGTGGGACATCCATGGTAAAACTAATACACCCTTTTTCCCATGCGGGTAAATCAGGTGGCCATAGGTATGTATGACTTGTACCCACAAAACTTCCAATAGAATCGTAAAAATTAATATCAATCTCAACCCAAGTCAGGGAATCGGTGGTGTTATTCAAAACCTCACCGATAACAAACATAGTTTCATGTGATACATAATAGTAACTGCTAGGTAGGACTAAAACCCCGTATCTCGATAGATTAGTTATGGGGATAAAGTTATATGTCAGGGTCTGTTCTGCAAAGATGTTCTCGATGTCGGTGTTCGACGTGACCGTAGTACCGCCAAACTTGCCAGTCGCATAGGCAGAGTTCGTTACCGATCCACTGGTCATGTCGCTCAGCATGATTGTGTAGCTGGCTGAGCAGGTGATGAACTGTCCAGGGTTCAAGCTTGTCGGGGTTGGCGGGCAGGTTTCATTGGTGGTCTTGTCATCAAATACAGTGAAGGGTGCACTGAGGGTCACGTTACCAGTGTTCTCGACCTTG
>CAZXPK010000076.1:0-16727 GCA_964642565.1 uncultured Anaerolineaceae bacterium | reverse complement strand
CGCCTCGAGCTGGGGCTGATGTTCCTGTTAACCTTGATTTGTGGATTAGGGATGTGGGTGGTCTTCAGAGGCGTGCAAACCGCCTTACCAGGGTCCGATCTCACTCCGGCGGATGCCATCGATGACTTGTGGAGCCTGGTGCGCTTGCCGGTGATGAAGGCAGGAGCAATCTTTCCACCCGCGATGGTGGGTTGGGTAAGTTGGTTTACCAGCGACCGTCTGTTTGGCAAGGTGGCATGGCTGGACCCACGCAAGCACCCCTGGCGTTTTGCAGGTGCGGTAGGTTTGCTGGTGGGGGTATTGCTCGTCCTGGCACAGCTTCAGGAAGGGCCACCTCCCAGTCTGGCTATCGGCTTGCTAGTAGCAGGGATCTTCATCTCAGTCGAGTTCGTCTCCACCCTGGTGGGGTTTGCTCTTTTTGGAGGCTATCTCGGCTTGCGTCCAGCACTGAAGAATATATAGTTATATTAGTATATTAGAATTAAGGGTAGTCAATTATACGGCAGTGCCGTATAATAGGGGTGTGGAGTTCATCGAAGCAACCGCTTTTACCAAACATGTTTATTCCTATTTAACCGATGATGAGTATCTTGGACTACAAAGTTTTTTGTTCAATTATCCAGAAGCAGGAAAAGTATTTCCTGGTTCTGGAGGTCTCAGGAAGTTACGTTAGGCGATGGCAGGAAAAGGTAAAAGAGGTGGACTACGAATCGTATACTACTTTAAAAAGCTTATTGATGAAATATGGCTGTTAACAATTTATAGCAAAAGTGAATTAGATAATATACCCACACATGTATTACGTCAAATTGCAGAGGAAATGAAAAATGGTTAATCGAGATATTGGTCAGGAAATTCTAGAAGGTGTGCGTGAAATTAAGGCATACAAGACGAATAAGAAAAGATTACGCACTCACACACTAAAAGCGCCAGCTACTCCACAGGAGATACGGGCGAAGTTAAATTTGTCTCAAGCCGCGTTTGCAGGTTTGATGGGTGTCAGCCTAAGGACAGTTCAAGACTGGGAACAAGGGCGTCGTAAGCCGAGCGGACCTGCGGAATCTTTACTGAGAATTGCTGAACAAAAACCTGAAGTTTTTACGGATTTATATTAAATCAAAAACGCGGCAATAGTAGACTACCCACTACCCCAAGCAAATAATATTGAATAATCAATCAACCATCGTGTTTTGCGTTCCAGATGATGAAATTCACAATCGCCCTGCCAAGGTGAACACGGCGGAGCGATTGTATGTTTACATTCAGTCTATCAACAATGACATATATATTATAGGTCATCAGCCTGTCAAGCGTCTCCTGGCTCTATGGCCCCAGGCTGTTCGACCGAATTGACCTCCAGTAGCTGGAGACCCAAGTCGCGCAGCTTGCCGATCAACCCATAAAAAGCTGCCTGATCTGCCACCAAACCGGTCAGAATCGTCTCATTGGTTCCGCTGTGGTTAAGCTCAAAACCTTCGAACCATTCAGACCAGCTTTCGTCCATTTCCCCTTTGATCCTGATGGTCACAAATTGCATAGTACGTTCTCCATAGCTCTATGTGGTTCTCCGTAGCTCTGTGTAGCTCCACAGGCTCGGGGCTCTATTTATCAAATTTGAAGCGCCAAAGAGCAATCAGGAAGAAGACGATGCCCATGCCCAGCAGGATACCCATTTGAGGCAGGATCTGGATGAAGGTGGCATTTTCTGCCATCAGCCGGTAATAACCCTCCACTGCGTGTGCATGCGGTGTAAGATTGGATAGTATGGAGATAAAACCTCCTGACCGGTAAAGGGGCTGGGCTGATATTGCCATCGCGCCACCCAGACCTGCCAATACAAATGCCAGGATCAAACCGATGTTATCCGCCTGCTTGGCAGTTTTCGCAAGCGCAGCAACCATCATTCCCAATGCAGTCGCATTGAACGCCACAATCAGGGTCAAAACAATCAGACCAAGGGGTGACTTACCCAACGGGGTACCGAATAACGCCCCGGCAATGGCAAATACCACCACTACTTGCATGCAGGCCAGGAGCATAAAAGCCAGCATTTTACCAGCCAGGATCGATCCGCGCGGTATGGTTGCTGTCAGAATCCGGCGAAGGGTACCCGTCTCGCGTTCACCTAATAGAGACTCACTCGACATGGGGACGATAAAGAATATGAACATCACGGTGAGCCCGGGAAACAGATAAGCAAAGAAGGTTTGGATCGTGCCACCTGTTTCAGCCTTTTGCGGACTTTCGAGAGTAAGATCAATAACGGGGTGGGTACGCATCTGGTTAATACGTGTCATGATCACGCCGAGATTCTGCGCCTGGATGGCACGTGCTTCTTGAGCGCTGGCAGATACGAGAACACCTGCCTCACCCATAATGGTACGAACACCGTATTGAACTTCTCCCCAGATGGTGAATTCACCTACCACCTGCTTGATAATCCCGGTGACGAGGTTGGCACTCTCTGGTTCTGCCGGGTCGACAATCACCTCGACTGTGGTGGGGATATAACTATCTATCTTCTGGCTAAAATCAGCCGGGATGACGATGGCCGCAGCTGCCGAACCTTTTGCCACTGGTTGCTCGGCAGAGGCAACATCTGCATAAACTGTGACCTTTAGCTGATTTATTGCCTGTATTGCTTTTGCCATCTCCAAGCCAATAGGGCCAGTGTCCAAATTCACCAGACCCACATCCAATAGGATGACATCACTTTGAGAGCGGCTCATCACCAGGTTAGCCCCGCCCATAAAACTACCAATCATCAGCGGTAGCAGAAAGAGGATCACCAGCCATGCGCGTTCCTTTGATATCACCTGGATTTCTTTCCAGGCAACTGAAAGTGTGTAATAGATTGACTTCATAATCATGCTCCTCTGTGAACTAGCGTTCAAAATCGAAGCGCCACAGCCCGATCACGAAAAAGAGCAGGCTGAACCCGAGCAGCACCCCCAGATCGAGGGCTATATCTGCCGGACCGAGACCACGGATCAACAAGTCATCGAATGCCCGGTTAGCCCAATAATGGGGTACGATCATCGGGATTGGACCGAGGAAGCGTTCCAGGATAAAAAGGGGGACAAGACTTCCACCCAGGAGACCCAAACCCCATAAAAGAAGAGTACTTAACCCACTGATCTGATTTTCAGTACGGGCGATGGCGGCAATGGCAATCCCGAATGCGCTCGAGCACAGTGCGAGTAAGATGGCAATCAACATTGCACCGAGCGGAGCTTTTTCAATGGGTAGAGGAGTTAAACCAAGCAAACGCATTCCCAGGCTGCCAAAAGCAAAGATGACTGTGATTTGAACCAACCCGGTAATGAAATTAGGGAGGATCTTGCCAATCAGCAGCTCAGCCTTGTTCAGCGGGGCGGCCACCAGGCGACGGAATGTGCCGATCTTTTTTTCTTCAAAAATGGAACGGGCTGTAGTCTGCGCAGTCAGAAATACGAACAATACTGCGAAACCTGGGACTGCCGACTGGCTAAGGTCGAGAGTGGTTTCTTGTTTAGTTTCCTGTTTAGGGACAGATTGGACTACATTGATCAATGGCCGGGCTTGCGCACGCTCGAATTGGTCGTGCGCTTGTGCCAGAACGCGCTCAAAATCAAAGACCTGGTACTCAGCCGGAGCATTGGCTTGCATCTCACCCATCTGCTGCAGGCTGGCAACGATCTGACTTTCCAGGGTCATGTCTGCCGCAATACTTTCAATCACAAGCCGGATAGCCTCTACCATCTGGGGATCGGAACCCGATCCGGTGGTAAAAACTAACGATACTGGTGAACTCTGTTGGACATTATTGGTGAAATTATTTGGGACGGTTAGAAAACCAACCACCTTATTTTCATCCAATAGGCTTTGTGCTTCTGTAGCTGAACAGGATTGGACTGACAGGCTACCATCCGAGGCAAGCTTGGTTATCAGGGTCTGTGCAGCTGTTCCGCCATCCAGGTCAACCATTGCCAGGTTGGGAAGGTTAACAGTCTCGCTCTGACCGATGGCACTCAATGCACCGCTGAATACAAGGATGAACAGCAAGGGGAGTAAGAAAAGCAGGAACAGAGTGCCACGGTCTTTGAGCAGGATCTGCAGGTCCTTAATCGTAACGCTTATGGTTTTCATCGCTGCTCACTCCCTCAGCTTCTTCCCGGTGAGATGCAGGAAGACACTCTCCAGGTTGGGCTGCATGATCTCCAGCGAGGTGATGACAATATCGCGTTGGTTAAGATAACCTAGCACATTCACCACGGCTTCTTGATTTTGCCTGGCCACGATCTTGACCACCGGGTTCGTTACGGCAGGTTTAACCTCAGCCATAGTTTCTTTGCCCTCAGGTGCGGGGGGAGCAGGCGGTTGAGGCACCAGCATGGCTTCATTGACTGCAGGGAGCGCCGCCAGCTGCGCCAGAATGGCCTCATCCATCTTGTTGACGCCTACAAAGACTACTCCACCCCCCAACATGGCAATCAGGTTCTTGATCGTATCCATGGCAATGATGCGCCCTTCATCGATGATGGCTGCCCGGTTACACAGGGTTTCAACTTCCTCCATGTAGTGGCTGGTGTAAACGACACTCATGCCGCGCTCTCGATTAAGCCGTTGGACGCTCTCGAAAATGTGGTTGCGGCTCTGGGGGTCAACGCCAACAGTGGGCTCGTCCAGGAAAAGCAGGCGTGGTTGGTGCACCAGCCCGGCCGCGATATTCACCCTGCGCTTCATCCCACCTGAATACTTATCTACCACTTGATCAGCCCGTTCGGAGAGGGCAACGATTCGCAATACATCTTCGACGCGTTCCTTGAGCTCGCGGCCATGCAGTCCATAGATGCGCCCAAAAAAGTTCAGGTTAGCCCGCGCACTAAGAGTAGGGTAGATTGCCAGGTCTTGAGGCACCAGGCCGTTGATCTGCTTGACCTGGTCTGGCTCCTTGCGGATATCATGCCCCCCAATCCGCGCAGTGCCTTCCGTGGGTGGGATAACCCCCGTGAGCATGGAAATGGTTTGGGTCTTCCCGGCGCCGTTCGGACCCAATAAGCCAAACACTTCTCCTTCTTCGACGGAAAAGCTGATGCCTTTGACAGCTTCAAAGTCACCATATTTCTTGACAAGATGATCGACTTCCAATATTGCTGGCATATGGATATATCCTTCCTTTGGTTATTTTCCCGGAGCTACCGGCTTATATTTGAATGAATGATGAAATAATAATTGCATGCATCCATAAATCGAATAACAACCCCCTGCCTCGAGGGTAGCAAGGTGCGCATGCCCTCAAGGCGGTCCCATTCGTAAGGACTACTCAAGCTTCCTCTGCTTTGCCAAATACCTTCCGCTTATCGAACCATGGTTTGAGGATCAGGTAAGCACCCAGGATGATGAGCAGGAGCGCTCCATCCAAGGAAGTAAGACCAACCAGCTCCGCAATCCCGCCAATCAGGGAAAGGATGCCCAGGACGGTGGTAAAACCGCTCATCTTGATCTTATAAAGGTATCGTGCCATGTTCAATCCGAGCATGATGACGCTGATGCCGATGGACCATACCCCCTTGGGAATCGTGTTATCAGGCACGAGGGCAAACCCACCCAACATGATCAGGAACAACCCCCAGGCAAAGGATTCAAGCCGTTTGTTAAGCGCAGCTTTTTCGGGATCCTGCCCGGGTTTGACCTGTTCCACAGCTGCCTTCTGCTCGGCTTGCTTTCCAACAATTGCCAGCAGGACGATGCCCACCCCGACCAGGACAACCGGCGGAACCCAAGGCATGTTTCGATCACCAATTTGGAACATGAAACTTTCGGGGGGCAATGTAAGGTTCAGAACAGCCAGACCGGCTGCCACGATAAGGCAAATAACCCCCCAGATTAGCTGGGCTTTATTCATAATCATCCTCCTCACCCGCAGTGATTTATATTATTGGCTTGATTATTATTACTATAGCAAATAGGAAGATGAGAATCATCTACCAAAGGATGTATCCGAGGGTTTATTTTGAGTTTAAGGTAGACTTCATTGGGTTTTCAATATGGCATATAGACCAAGGTATGACTTACTCAGACCAAACCCAGTTCTTTAGCACGGGCCGTGGCTTCAATGCGATTGTGCACCCTAAGCTTGCCATACAGGTTATGGACATGCGTCTTGGCTGTCCCTGGACTGATAAACAATTTCCCGGCAATCTCCCGGTTTGACAGCCCAGCGGTGACTAACTTTAGTACCTCGATCTCCCGCTCACTCAGTGGCTCAACCAAGACCGACCTGGTTGAGCTTTGGACGGGCGTCCTTGTACCCATGGATGTAAGTATCCGTCCAGCATACTCTGGTGCGACGCCATGCTGAGCTGCATCTCGAAGGAGTGGGGTGAGACCAATCCCCGCATCGACAAATGTGCGGATATATCCTTCTGGTCCTGCTAGGCGTAAAGCATCAGCCAGAAATTCATGGGCAGAATGCGGAGAGTCTGCTGCCATGGCTTGCAAGGTCCGTATTGCGACCAAGGCATAGCCCCATCCAGCCTGACTGGCAATCGCATATCGCATGCTTAATAGTTCAGCTGCCTCTTCAACCCTGCCTTGTGCGATACACAATCGCGGTTGGATCAGCCCGGAAAAGCGGTAGAAAGGGTGGGAATCCGTATTCCCGGTGGATTGTTCCAACCAGCGTGCAGCTGACTTCAGATCACCCGTAGCCAGCGCTACCTGAGCCTGACAGGCTGCGCAACGTGTGCGGATCAGAAGCGAAAAGTCACGTGCCAGGGTACAGGCCTGGTCCATCACGTTGGAGGCAGAACTCCAATCCTGGCGTGCAAGCAATAGATAAGCCTGCAGAATCAATCCCGCGATTTGGAATTCTACAATCCCCGTGCGTTGGCTCACCTCCAACCCTTGGTGAAGATAATTCTCTGCTTTTTCCAGCTCATTCCATTCATAGTGGAGAGAACCAAGATCAAGATAAGCCAGTGCGGCTATCGGGACTTGTGGACCTCTCTCGATGATCGACGGGTATTTTGAAGCAGCCTCGTGGATGGCCCCCCGTGAGGCAAGCGTCCGGGCGAGGAATATTTCGGAGGTTAATTGAGCATACCAATTACCCGATCGAACAGCTTTTTCCTGAGCTTCAACCAGGGCTGGTTCAGCTTCTTCCAGGCGTCCCTCGTGCCAATAGACCAGACCCAGGTTCATTAATAGATTACTGCGGTCCGTGATATAAGTCTCGGGGAGAAGAGATAATGCGAGTCGAGACGTCTCAATCACGCGCGGGTTATCTCCGACGGATCTCGCCAGATACGCCTGGGCTGTCTCCACTTGCCCGAGGGAAACCGACCCGGGCTGAGCAAGTTTTTCCGCCTGCTCTAATACCGGCACAGACAGGAGATATTTTCCAGCCAGCAACAATGCCCAGGCATAAGTCATACATAAATCATATTGTGAGAGGATGAGCTGCCTGGGTAATTTCTCTAACCAGCCGATCAGGGTGACAATCTCACCCTGCTTGAACATCCTATCGTTGACCAGGTTAATTAGCTGAGCTGCCCTCAACCAATCTTGTGCCGCGAGTGAATGCTGGATAGCCTCGGAAAGATATCCCTCAGCTTCGAACCACTGGCTGGCACGTTGGTGAATTATGGCTTCATCCATGGGTTGCCCATGGAGATGCTGTTGGTGTCGCAGGAGCTCAGAAAACAAGCGATGATATCGGTACCAGGTTCGAGATTGGTCCAGTGGCACGATGAACATGTTGGCTTGATCCAACCTCTCAAGCAGTTCGCGGCACCCTGACCTATGGGTTACAGCATCACATAATGATCCGGAGAAGCGATCCAGGATGGCAGTCTCCAATAAAAAATCCCGCACGTCAACAGGCTGCCGGCTGAATACCTCTTCAATCAGGTAATCTAAAATGTAGCGATTGCTGCCGGTAAATGCCTGAATAAAGCTACTTTTATCCTTCATGTCGTGCAATGAAAGGGCTGCTAGCTGCAAGCCTACGATCCAGCCCTCGGTGCGGCGTTCAAGTGCAAGGATATCGTCAAAGGTCAGTTCCAACTGCATCACCCGGCTCATGAAATCTGATACTTCTTCCACGCTAAACCGCAGGTCATCCTGCCTGATTTCCAGCACCTGGCGCTTGGCACGCAGACGAGAGATTGGAATCAAAGGATCTTCCCGGGTGACTAAAACCAGGTGTATACGGGGTGGAAGGTGCTCCAATAAGAATGAAATTTGCTGATGGATCGCACGATTGTTAATGACATGATAATCATCCAGAACCAGGATCAATAAACCGGGGAGAGCACCAAGCTCATTGAGCATGATGGTCAGGATGATTTCTGCTTGCGGACGCTGGGGGGATTGGATTATGACCTGGATGGATTCACCAAAACCCGGCCGGACGGATTGGATTGCGGCGATGAAGTAAGCCATAAAACGAGAAGGATCATTATCCGACTCATCTAGCGACAACCATGCGGTAGGTAGGGCCAGCTCACGCAGCCATTCAGATACCATGGTAGTCTTGCCATAACCAGCGGGCGCAGAAACCAGGGTCAACTTGCGCGAGAATTCACTGCCTTGCACGAGGGATTCATTCGAATACTCCAACAAGCGAGTACGAGGCACTGCCACCTTGCGCAGTGGTGGGACACCAAGCTTGGTGTGCAATAGGATTTCGGTCATCTTAGTTACCTGGGTCAGCTGCAAGTTCAATTGTCATTGATAATCAGCGGCATGTGCATTTGCTATTTAATTGGTTGTTTTACCGGGCTAGATCGATCTGTTTAGAGTATAGCATAATTCAATGCGGCTGGAATTTTATTACTGGTTGGTCTATTGAATTTGCTTAAAATACTCTTATATTATGTAAACAGTATCGGCTGTTCATTGAGCATATAATTACAGAAGCAGAATATCTAAGGAGGAAATATGAAAAATCGATGGATGCCCATAGTTTTGACATTATTGGCGGTGATCATCTTCGTAACTGCGTGCTCATCAGGAGCATCAAATACCACGCCGACTGCGACGTCCAACCTGGACGGAGCCACCCTGGTCCAGGAGCGATGTTCAGTTTGCCATCCTCTATCACGCGTGGAGGCTTCAAGGCATACTGCCGCAGATTGGAAACTCATCGTGGACACGATGATCAGCAGAGGTGCGCAGCTCACCCCCGAAGAGGAAAGCGTGGTGGTTAATTATCTGGCAACCAACTTTGGGCAATAGACAGATTCAACTCAATTTCGACTACAACCTGCTCCCAAGGTGCAACCTGGGGAGCTTTTTTTTTACTCAGCTGCTTCTTTTTTTAGTGCCCTTCTGACTTCTTTCAGGCGCTTCCCATGCAGTGGGTATAAGTATAATGCCAATATTGCCAATAGGAATCCAATGATGGGGGGAATGGTCAGAAAGATGCGAAAGCCCAGATCGACACTCGCTGGTTGGACCTCCAACAAGGTGTTATAACCAAAACGAGGCAAGAGGATCCCGAAGACACCGGAGACCAACATGCCGCTCAGCGTGATGATGAACCCGCTCATCCCAAAGTACATCCCAGCACGCTGCTGACCCACTTTGACCTCATCCTCATCGACTACCTCTGCAATGATCACATCTCCGATCAGGATCAACCCTGAGAGCCCAACCCCAATCAGGATGGCAGCGATGACCGTGGTCACCAGGGAGGCGCTAAGCCCTAATGGGATGACTGCCAGGATCATGATCAGATTGGCAAGGATGAGGGTGGTGCGAGAGTCAGTGCGGTTGGCGACGAAATGCCGCCAGGGATACAGCATGGCAGCCGCAACTAAAAATGCCACTCCAAAGATGACTGTCGTGAGACCTTCGTCCACCTTCAGACAATACTTCATGTAAAACATCATCCCGGCTTGCAAGACGCCCGTTCCAAAGAAGCGCATGGCCTGGGCGGTAGCCGCAGTAACAAAACTGCGATTGATAAAGGTAGCTTTCAGCGCAGGGATGAAGGGTACATAGGTTTGTTCCTGCGAGCTTTTCTTTTCGAACATCGCCGGAATACCCAGATAGATGGCAATCACAGCAATGACCGAGAGCAGGATAGCCATCCATGACCAACCCAACCACTCTGAAAGGATGGGGGGCAGCGCCACCCCGATGACCAAACCACCGGTTTGAAAGATGTTCATCTTGGCAGCTACGTCGGTGCGCTCGCGGTAAGAGGCAAACATCTCCGGCAGGAGGGAATAATATCCGGTCGCCAGGGCGGTGTAGAGGCCTTCCCAAAGCACGATCACAACCCCAAAGAAAATGAGCAAGGCAATCGGGTTGACACGCCCATCAAAAGGAGACATGAACAGCATTGCGAAGGTGAGCACATAGGGCACACCCGTGAACAGGATGTACGGGATGCGCCGTCCCCAATGTGAATGCGTGCGGTCAGAAAGGAAACCGAGCACCGGGTTGTTGAGGGCGTTGTAAATGGTGTAGAACACCCAAAATGTGGCGAACCAGGGTGCAGGCAGGTTTTTGACATCCACAATGTAAAACATGATGATGCCCGACACGGCTTCGACAGGGATCGAGACCCCCAGGCTGGAAAGGGTATATAACGTGCGGGTTTTTCGGCTGGTTGTCATTTCGAGCTGAAGGGGAGCTTCCATGGGCACCTCGATGGAATTAGATGGGATGGAATAGCTAACTAAACGGATGAAGCGAGCACGAATAATTTTCGTACGATATCTAATTGTTAATGGGGAGATACTTATAATTCTACACGAATTCCAATATCCGGCGACCTCAATCAAGAAAATCAGCACTAACGGCTGTTGCTCAAAAATTTATATACCTTTATGGTGAGGAAGACTATTCTCAAATAATTTGACAATCGCACCGCAATAACCCATGATCAGCACAGAGCCTGGATAAGTCCAATCCACTGATCGTTTTGTAGTTCTATTACCACCTCGGCAAATAACCCTACTTCCGGTGTAAAATTACAACCTGAGTTCTATTTATTACAACTATATCGTGGAGGACACATGATCAAAATGCTATCGGGAGATGAAGCTGTCGCCCGCGGCGCGTGGGAAGCAGGCGTTGCCGTCGCTTCAGCCTATCCAGGCACCCCCAGCACCGAAATTCTGGAGGACTTGGCACATTATCCCAATATTTACGCCGAATGGGCACCCAACGAAAAAGTGGCTGTGGACGTGGCCATTGGGGCAGCATATGCCGGGAAGCGTGCCATGGCAGCTATGAAGCATGTGGGACTCAACGTGGCAGCTGATTCTTTTATGTATGCATCCATGACGGGCATGGAAGCTGGATTGGTGATCGTATCGGCGGACGACCCGGCCATGCACTCCAGCCAGAATGAGCAGGATAACCGTACATTTGCCAAATTCGCCCGCATTCCCTGTCTGGAGCCAAGCGATAGCCAGGAAGCCAAGGATATGACGATCACCGCCTTTGGTCTGAGCGAACGTTTTGATACACCCGTCATGCTGCGGCTGACCACGCGCATCTGTCATTCAACCAGTTCTGTGGAGCTCGGTGAAAGGATCGATGGAACCCCCACTGAACCCAAGCCTTTCCCAAGGAACCCAGCGAAATATGTGATGGTGCCAGGCAACGCGGTTAAACGCCATCCTGTCATCGAGCAGCGCATCCAAGATGTAGCCAGGCTGGCTGAGAGTTTCCCTTACAACCGCATAGAGATGGGAGAGCCTTCGCTTGGGATTATCACCGCCGGAGTGGCTTACCAATATGCCAAAGAAGTATTCCCCCAGGCTTCAATCTTGCGTTTGGGCATGACCTGGCCGCTCCCCGAGCAACTGATCAAGCAATTTGCAGCCACAGTCGAGAAGCTGATTGTCATTGAAGAGCTGGACCCATTCATCGAGGAAGCCGTCCGGCTGATGGGCATCCATGTGGAAGGGAAGAGCATTTTTCCAATCGTGGGCGAGCTGGACCCACGAGTGGTGCGTGAATCGGCCATTAAGGTGGGGGTGCTGCCTGAATCAGCCCATGTCCCACTGCCTGGCGTTGAGGTTGGGCCGCTACCTGCCCGCCCACCGGTACTTTGCCCGGGCTGCCCCCACCGCGGGGTGTTCTATGTGCTGAACAAGCTCAAAGTACCGGTGAATGGCGATATTGGCTGCTACTCTTTGGGGCTCATCCCACCTCTCAGTGCCATCCATACATGCGGTTGCATGGGAGCGGGGATTGCAGTAGCGCATGGAGCCATCAAGGCAGGTAGTCCTGAGCGGCATGTGGCAGTCATCGGGGATTCGACTTTCTTCCACACCGGCATCCCGGCATTGATCAACACGGTGTACAACCACAGCCGGGTGATCACCATCATTATGGATAACCGGGTGACCGGCATGACGGGTCATCAGCAGAACCCCGGGACGGGCGTCACTTTGCAAGGAGAGGCGACGACAGCGATTGAGCTCGAGCCGTTGGTACGTGCCCTGGGTATCCAACAGGTTAAAACCGTGCCGGCTTATAAAGTGGCCGAGATTGAAACCACCCTGAAGGAGTACCTGAAGCTGGATGAGCCGGCTGTCCTGATCACCCGCGAGCCATGCGTGCTTCTACCCGAGGTGCGTAAATCTTGGGTACCGCTGGAGGTGATAGCAGAACAATGCAATGGCTGTGCATTATGCTTCCGCATAGGCTGCCCAGCAATCCTAAAGAGCGATGAGGTGGACGCGCGCTTGCAGCGTCCCAAGGCGTTGATCGATGCATCGCTTTGCACGGGTTGTGAAGTGTGCGCCCAAATTTGCCCGCGCGATGCCATCACTTTCAGACCGGTTGAGATGAGCGAGGCCTAGCATGAGAGATGCGATCAATTTCCTATTGGCAGGTGTTGGTGGGCAAGGGACCATCCTTGCCAGCGATGTGCTGGTCAACGTGGGGCTGGCCGCAGGATACCAGGCCAAGCAAGCTGAAGTGCATGGTATGTCGCAGCGTGGGGGCAGTGTGACCAGCTTCGTGCGTTGGGGGCGGATCGTGTATTCACCCCTGGTGGGTGGGGGGGAAGTGGATGTGTTTCTGGCTTTTGAAAAAGCTGAGGCTTTACGGAACCTGAACCAGCTACGCAAGGGCGCACTGGCGCTGGTCAACCTGGCGGCCATTGAGCCGATCACCGTTACCTCCGGGGGGCAGCCGTACCCAGATGATGATACCATGCGCCGAAAAATCTCCGAGGTGACCCAGGAAGTCATCTATGTAGATGGCGAAGCCACAGCCCAGGGGTTGGGGAACGTCAGGGCAGCCAATGTGGTCTTGCTGGGGGCACTCTCGGCTTTGATGGAACGGGAAGGACTGACAGGTGCAGAACTATCCGCCGATACGTGGCTAAATGTGATCATCCAAAGGGTGCCACCCAAATACGTTGAGCTCAACCGCCGGGCATTCCACGCCGGGCGGGAGGTGGTCCTCAGGACCAGTTAGCAGGCTTTTTGGACTGTCTCATATTGAGAGGGAGCAGACCCAAGATCAGCCTGCTCCTTTTAGATTAAGCAGGATTACTCCACCAACGATCAGCACCAAACCCAACATTTTGGGGATATTTATTGATTCGCGAAACCATAGGATACCAATCGTAGCAATCAGGGCAGTGCCCAACCCAGACCAGATGGCATAGGCGGTGCTGACTTCAATCTTTTTGAGTGCCAGTGCCATAAAGACGAAGCTGATGCCGTACAGCACGAACATCAGCACGGATGGGATGAGCCGCGTCAGCCCTTGTGACACTTTCATCAGGGTTGTGCCAACCACCTCGGTGAGGATGGCAATCAGCAGATATACCCAAAATAACATGTGAAACCTCCATCAGCAGAGATGATCCGGCGGGTCAAATGCTGAAACAACTGGTTCCCCTGTGCATCAAATATTCATCTCATAGACCCGGTAACGGCGCAGTGGTTTTGCCCCCAGTTTTATGATTGCATTGTTCATCGGATAATTATCTTCTAACACGTAATTGATCTCCATCCGAATATCAGGCGTGTAGCATGATTCATACAGAGCGCGATAGATCAGGCTGTCGATGCCCAACCCATGATATTCGGGGATTACCCCTAAAGCAAACATGCGATATTGCGTGAGGCGCGGCAGCATCCACAGCATCTTGACCCAACCGAAGGGGAGCAGTCTGCCATTCAGCCCTTTGAGAATCTGGTTGACATCTGGTATGGCGATAGCAAATCCTATAGGTTTGCCTTGCTGGTCTTCAGCAAAAAGCACGGCTTTGGGATGGATGATAGGCTTCAAGTCATGCGCCATGGCGCGTACTTCAGCCTCGGTGACGGGCGAATACCCCCAATTATCCACCAGGCTTTGGTTGGAGAGCGAGATGATGGTCTCGACCTCATGGTCGAAATTCTTCATATCGAGCTGGCGTACACGCACTTTGTAGCGTTCCGCCACCCGGTCTGTCAGGGTGAGGATGCGCTCGGGGACCTGGTAGCCATCGCGCGTATCGATGAAATACACCAGCAAATCCTTGGCTTTGGTTAGCCCATAGACCGTAAACTGGTCGTTATAGTAAGGTGGGTTATAGGGTGCCATGACAATGGGTGAAGGTGTGTAACCCTCCACCACCGACCCCCATTCCTGAGACACAAAGCTCCAGGGACCACGCATAACTTTCATGTTATGCGTGGTTAACCACTCTCGGGCGGCATCCAGGATAAGCCGCGAGGCTTCCGGGTTGGCGGGGCATTCGTAATAGCCAAATAGCCCTATCGGCTCACCCCATGCCTCGACTGCCAGGCGATCGATGAACGCAGCGATCCGCCCAATAGCTTTCCCGCCCTCCTGAAGCAGGAACAGGGCATAATCGCAATGGTCCAACAGGGGGTTGCGGATGTGATCGAACTGCCCACGCTGCTCATCTCGTAGGGGTGGCACCCATACCGGGTCATTTTTATAGTGCTGGTAGGGCAAGTCGATGAAAGTGTTTAGATCAGCACGCCTCGCCACCTGGATGATATGCATGATTTACCCTTTCAGCCAAACCTGACACAACGCATGGAAAGTGACCCACCCCAGATTTTATCGGCAAAGAAGCTAACCGGCTCACTTTGTTCCCTAAGCCCCAGGATATACAGCAATGGCAGGTAGTGCTCAGCGGAATTCACCGAGAGCATGGCAGGTCGCCCGTGTTTTTCATAATGAATGATGGCGTCGTGGTCCCCCTCCACGATCCACTGCTTCACTTTAGCATCGTATTCGACCGCCCAGTCGAAAGCTGTATCCTCCCACACCATCATGCGCAGGTTATGCACAATGTTGCCGCTCCCGATGATGAGCACACCCTCATGGCGCAGCTGCCGCAGCTCACGACCCAGCTGATAATGATGCGCATTCTCATGCGATCGGTCGAGGCTCAGCTGCACGACGGGCAGGCGCGCCTCAGGGTACATCCGGCACAGCACAGACCATGTCCCGTGGTCAAGCCCCCACGACTGGTCGGGCAGCACCGTGGATTGGCCAACCAGCTTAATGATCCGATCAGCCAGGTCGGGGGAGCCCGGGGCGGGGTACTGCTTCTCAAACAAGGGGCGTGGGAAACCGTAGAAATCGTGGATGGTGCGCGGTGCTTCCATCGCGGTTACCAGGCTGCCCCTCGTTTCCCAATGGGCAGAGATGCATAGGATGGCTTTGGGTTGGGGAATCTCCCTGGCAGCTTCCTGCCAGGCAAGGCTGAATTCATTGTCTTCGATGGCATTCATCGGGCTGCCGTGCCCGAGGAACAAGACCGGCATTTTCGTGTTATCCAATTGATTCCTCCAAGAGATTCACTCTCGGGCATTGAATGCCTAAATTTACTACCGATAGGCATTAATGGCAAGAAAATATCTTATCCTTATTTCTGGTGGCTGATATAATCGCCCCATGACCACATCCTATAAAATCATCCTGAACCCAGTGGCAGGGAACGGCAATGGCATGCAAGCCCTCCCAAAAATAGAACAGCTCTTTACCCAAAGCGGGGTCAGTTTCGACCTCCTGCGTACTGAACGTCCCGGGCACGGGATCGAATTGACCTACCAGGCAGTGAAGGAGGGCTACGAGGTGATCGTCGCTGCCGGGGGTGATGGAACCGTCAACGAAGTGATCAACGGACTGATGCAGAGCAAGCTGGAAGGCATGTCTATACCTGCCCTTGGGGTGTTGAGCGTTGGACGTGGCAATGATTTTGCCGGCAGCATGGGCATCCCAACGGATCTCGAGGGTGGGTTCCAGGCATTGCTGGTCGGGAATCGTCGTAAAGTCGACATTGGGCGAGTGGTTGGGGGAATTTACCCTCAAGGAAGGTACTTTGGCAATTGTGTGGGGGTGGGGTTTGATGCCATCACCACCATTGAAGTTCATAAGTTGCCCCGCTGGGGTGGCTTTTTGGGCTTTATGGTGGCCGTGCTCAAGACGGTTTTCCTGTATAACAAAGCTCCCTTGGCTACGACCGTGTACGACGAAAAGACATTGACCCAGCGCAGCTTGTTGATTTCAATTATGAACGGGCGCCGACTTGGCGGTGGCTTCCTCATGGCACCTACCTCAGAACCTGATGATGGTCTCTTTGACTTGTGCATCGCCGAGCAGATGAGCTCATTTGCGGTGATCAAGATGATCCCACACTTCACGCGCGGTGACCAGGCTACCCAGCCGACGATAAAAACCGGAAGGGCGGCGAAGATCAGTATTACTGCCCAGGATGGCCCGCTGCCAGCCCAGACCGA
>CAZXPK010000075.1:0-17161 GCA_964642565.1 uncultured Anaerolineaceae bacterium | reverse complement strand
TTCAGATTTAATCATCATTACATTACTTGATACCTACGAAGCCCTCCAGCACGGGCCGCATTGAGGTAATAATAGCTGGATTTCCAATCTATATTATGGAGTAAAAAATGCACTATCTACCAATTTTTTCAACCCTCATCACCTTCGCATTTGCAGTTGCAGTTTTAAACCGCTTCAGAGTGAGGCACGGGGCTCATCTTTTGTTATGGAGCATTGGGCTGGTGTTGTATGGGATTGGCACATTAACCGAAGTCATCATGCTGTTCACTTTTAATGCCCTTGCCATCAAGTTATGGTATCTTAGTGGCGCGATGCTGACGGCTGCCTGGCTTGGGCAAGGAACGATCAACTTGCTGGTCCGCCGTCGAGGTATAGCCCCGACCCTGAACATCATCCTCATCATCGTCAGCTTGCTGGCTGTGGTGATGATCCTTCTGGCTCCCATTACTCCTGCGGCTGCCAGCTACAACCCCGCACAACCGCTATCTGCCCAATATAAAGATATCCTTACCCGTTCAGGCATCGTGGTTCTGCTAACCATCCTGCTTAATACCTATGGCACATTCACCCTGGTAGGAGGCGCTATTTACTCTGCCTTCATTTTCTGGCGCAAAAGGGTGCTTTTCCATCGCATGGTGGGGAATATCCTGATTGCTGTAGGAGCAATCCTACCTGCCCTGGGTGGCTCCTTTATTAAAATGGGCTTACCTGATTTTCTCTACCTGAGTGAATTCTTGGGGGCCATCCTGATGTATATCGGCTTCCTGCAAGCCACGGTAACTGTGCCGGTGAAAGCCACCTCAGTTACAACAGCTTAACGGTCGATTATCTGCTTTCATACTAAAAAAGGGAGGACGCATGGATAGTAATAAAGTCCGCTTTACTTCAATTGATGAATACATAGCAACTTTCCCTAAGGAGAGCCAAAAAATCCTGGAAGAATTACGGGCTACCATAAAAGCCGCGGCCCCCGGCGCAGAAGAGAAAATCAGCTATCAAATGCCCGCCTTCACCCTACATGGAAATCTGGTCTATTTTGCTGCACATAAAAATCATATCGGGTTTTATCCAGGGACTTTTGTATCTGTGCTTTAGGCATTCAATAACGAAATTTCCAATTATGTAGATGGTAAAGGCACTTTGCAATTTCCTTTAGACGAGCCATTACCGCTGGAATTGATCAGTAAAATCGTAAAATTTAGAGTGGCTGAGAATCTCAAAAAGGCAGAGATAAAATCCAGCAAGAAAAAGAAGGAGTAGAAGGTTGGCTGCATCCCAAAATGGCTCATGTGGAATGCAGCCTGGCTGATTGGAAATCAGCACGAATTATCAGTATAAAAAAGAAAGGAGCAAGATATGAACCAAGGGATCACAACGGTCATCTACCCCGTCAAAGATATAACGCGAGCGAAGAAGTTATATAGCAAGCTTTTAGATGTCGAACCTTATGCGGATCAATCCTATTATGTTGGTTATAAGGTTGGCAACCAGGATATAGGGCTAGATCCTAATGGCTTTAAACAGGGAATGACAGGTGCTGTCAGCTACTATCAAGTCAGTGACATCAAGAAAAGCCTGCAAGCCCTGATTGGTGGGGGTGCACAAAAGGTGCAAGATATCAAAGACGTCGGGGGAGGTAAGCTGATTGCTACTGCAAAAGACACCGATGGTAACATGATCGGACTCATTCAGCTACCCTAGAGGCTATTCAATCTATTCAACTTTCGGTCAAGCCGACCTGGTTTTTCGGGTCGGCTTATTTTTGTCATTATATAAGTGGTGGCGGTCGGTTTGTGCAAATATTCTAGAATGGCACGGTGTCTTCATTCACAATACTGCTAAATTGTGTCCAGAAAATCGAGTGCTTCCGAAACTATTATTCCCTCGCTCCTCATTCTCTACATATTGCAGACTCCGAGGAGTTTTTCTTTTTAAGCTATAATCGTTCCATATAACGATTTTTCCTATCGCTAAAACCGTTCCCTCAATTGATTAAAATCACCCTACCCCTCCTGGTACTAACCTTTATAACCTGTGCCTGCGTGCCTGGTGCAAGCCTGCAAGTGACTGCCACGCCCAGCGTACCAACAACCACGGCCCAGGGTTGGTTTACAGTTTTTTTCACCGACCCGAGCAGCCCCACAGCTTCTTCATACCGGGGTGGACCTGATGAATCACTGGCAGCTGCCATCGACCTGGCACGCATCAGTGTGGATGTGGCAATTTATGACCTCAACCTGTGGTCTGTACGTGACGCATTAATCAACGCCCACCGTCGAGGCATTGACGTGCGCTTGGTCACTGAGAGCGACAACATGGACGAGCAGGAGGTCCAGGAGCTCAAAGAAGCTGGCATCGAGGTATTAGGTGACCGTGAGGAAGGCCTGATGCATGACAAGTTCGTCATCATTGACCGCTCTGAAGTATGGACTGGCTCGATGAACTTCACCACGGGTGGTGGCTACCTGGATAACAACAACCTCATCCGCTTGCAGTCATCCAAATTAGCGGTGGATTACACACACGAGTTCGAGCAGATGTTCATTGACGACCACTTTAGCGCTTACAAAACCGCTGGCACACCCAACCCCAGCATGATGGTGAATGGCAGCCTCATCGAAGTATATTTCTCGCCCGAGGATGGCACACTGGAACACATTCTGACCGCGGTCAACGCTGCCCAAGAGAGCATCTCCTTCATGGCGTATTCCTTCACCTCGGATGAGCTGGCAGAGGTTTTACGCGAACGCGCCCAAGCTGGGGTCAATGTATCGGGAGTTTTTGATGAAGACCAATATCATTCCAATGCAGGCACTGAGTTCGATACTCTGAAAGACGCAGGCATTGATGTGCGTTTGGATGGCAACCCACGCCTGATGCACCACAAGGTAATTATCATTGACCATAAGGTCGTGATCACCGGCTCATATAACTTCAGCAATAATGCTGAACATAATAACGATGAAAATACCCTTATAATTCATAATCAAGATATTGCTGCGAAGTTCCTGGCAGAATTTCAACAAATTTATGATATGGCACAAAGGTAAATGATGATGGAAACGAATATAAATAAATTTTACCTGGGACGGATATTTGACCCTCAGCAAACTAAAACCACCGACCAATCCCTTTTCTATGAGCCGGCAGACCTGACCACGCATGCTGTGGTGGTTGGCATGACTGGTTCAGGCAAGACCGGTCTTTGCATCGACCTTTTGGAGGAGGCGGCGCTGAATAATATCCCTGCCTTGATGATTGACCCAAAGGGAGATATGACCAACACTCTGTTGCACTTCCCAAATCTACTGCCACAGGACTTCCAACCCTGGGTGAACCCCGATCAGGCACGCCGGGCAGGCAAGACCCTGGAGCAAGCTGCAGCGGAAGCTGCCATGCAATGGAAGCAGGGACTTACAGATTGGGGTATCGACCAACAACGCTTGCTGAACCTCTCGAATTCAGCCCAATTTGCGGTTTTCACCCCCGGCTCAGATGCAGGCATCCCCGTTAACATCCTGGCGTCATTGAAAGCCCCATCGATCGCCTGGGAAAGCCACAAGGAAACCCTGCGAGAAAGAATCTCTGGCACTGTGACGGCCTTGCTGGGTTTAGTGGGTAAGGATAATATAGACCCGGTGCGTTCGCGAGAGCATATCCTCCTATCTAATATTTTCGAAAACGCCTGGAGTCAGGGTAAAGACCTTGACCTGGGTGAGCTGATATTACAGACCCAAAGCCCACCCTTCCCCAAGCTGGGTGTATTCGACGTAAACACCTTCTTCCCAGAAAAAGATCGGTTTGAGCTGGCCGTGCTGCTCAACAATATCCTGGCCGCACCAGCTTTCCAGGTATGGATTGAGGGGCAACCGCTAGATATCCCATCCTTGCTCTATACCTCCAATGGCAAACCCCGCCACAGTGTGTTTTACATTGCCCATCTGAGTGATTCTGAGCGCATGTTCTTTATCACCCTGCTTTACTCTGCAGTGGAAACCTGGATGCGCTCGCAAACCGGCACAACCAGCTTGCGCGCCCTGGTCTATTTTGATGAAATCTTCGGATACCTGCCCCCGGTAGCCAACCCACCCTCCAAACAGCCAATGTTGCGTATGCTGAAACAGGCACGCGCGTTTGGTGTCGGGCAAGTACTGGTCACCCAGAACCCGGTGGATGTGGATTACAAGGCCCTCTCAAATGCTGGAACCTGGATGATTGGTAAACTTCAGACGGATCAGGACAAGCAACGCCTGTTGGACGGATTGGATAGTGCCATGACTGGCAGCCTGGATCGAGTTGAGTATGATCGTCTTATTTCCACCCTTGGAAAGCGCGTTTTCCTGCTGCACAACGTGAACGCCAAAGGACCATCCTTATTTCAGACCCGCTGGGTAATGAATTACCTGACTGGCCCGCTGACGCGCACCCAAATCCCCGATCTAAACAAGCTGGCGGGCGCCACCTCGATGCCTACTATGCAGCCATCCACAGTGCCTCAACCGGCTACTATCAGTGGGCAAACGGTCGCACCTGAACCTGCCCAGATATACCCCACACCTGTCGCAACACCCACCGCATCCGGCCTACCAGCATCTGGATTCTCTTCCACCCGGCCGACTATTCCAGCAGAGATCGCGGAGTATTTCCTCCCCAATAACCTCACCTTCACCCAGGCATTCAAGGCTGCCGGGCGTGATTTCCCTGCAGAAGCTTTCAGCCAGGGATTGATTTATCGCCCGGTGATCCTTTCCCAGGCGTGTGCCCGCTTATATAATTTGAAATATAAGCTCGATATCGACACATACAAGACCGCCCTGGTCGCAAACCCCGACCGGCGCGGGATCGTTCGTTGGGATAATTACCTGACGGATCAAATTGATCCATCGAAGCTTGACCAGGCACCAGACCCGCAAGCACGCTTCGCACCGTTGGAAACCCCCCTCAACGATGTCAGGCTGATAAATGCACTGGAGAAGGACTTTATCGACTGGGCATACCGCACCACCCAAGTGACTGTGCGCGGTAACGAGACCCTCAAGGTGTATGCCGGACCCGAAACCTCGGAAGGTGATTTTCGGAGCCAGTGTGCGAACGCTGCGCGCCAGGCACGTGAGGCGGAGCTCAAGAAAACCTCAACACCGTTTGAAACCAAACTACGGGCACTGCAAGATAAACTGGAAAGAGAACAACGCGAGTTAGAACAGGATAAAGCTGAACTCTCCAGTCGAAATTTGGAAACGGGTGTAAATGTTGCCGAAACAGTTTTTGGTTTGTTTGGTCGAGGCCGTAAACGTGCAATCACATCCTCCATTTCCAAGGCTCGCATGGCTTCACAAGCCAAGAGCGATGTTAAAGAATCGGTGGATGCGATTAAGGATTATCAGGAACAGATTGCAACGCTTGAAGCAGAAAAGGAAGCCGCTTTGCAGGCCGTAAATGATAAATGGGGTGAGGTTGCCAACCAGATTACCGAGATTCCCATCACCGCACAGAAGAAGGACATCCTGCTGGATTTCTTCGGCGTGGCATGGATGCCTAACCACCTGGTGAAGATCGGTGAGCAACTCATTGAGCTGCCTGGGTTCTCAACCAAGTAAACTGTTCATGGCTGACCAGCACTATACAATCCGGGACAGACATGATCATCTGGTCCAGGTCAATCTCAGGCGTGACAAACGCCTGACGAAAACATCCCGCTGGGAGCGCATGCCAGATGACTCGTTATTGCTACGGGTTCCGTGTCGGCTGCTAAACCGCAGAGTTGGTGCTTTACTTGAGCAGGTAGCCAGCCAGCTGGATAAATCTACCGCAATTCACTCCCGTCGTACCAACGCTGACCTCCATCAACGGGCTGAACTGATCAACCAGAAACATTTTGACGGAAAAATCCAATGGAACGCCATTCGATGGGTAAGCAATATGCAGACACGCCTGGGGAGCTGCACGCGGGGAGGTCCTACAGATGGCCAAATTCGCATCAGCAATAAAATCAAGAACTGGCCAGATTGGGTGGTCGATTATGTGATTGCCCACGAATTGATGCACCGCAAGCATCCAAACCACTCAGATGCCTTTTGGAGTGAGCTAAAAGCTGCTTACCCGCTAACTGAAAGGGCACGCGGCTTTATCCATGGAGCAGGTTTTGCTGCAGGTCAGCTTTTGGAGGATGAATCGGAGGAATGATGCAACCTCTTATCTATCTCACCAATAATTCCGGTGAATGTAATGGCATATAACTTGCAACTAATTGATTGTCATGGACCATAATCCATCTCCGCCTATTGATTATATGAATGCCGTGGGTTTACTCAACCGACGTGAAATTGAGGCGCGTGTTCTTGCTCCCCTGCTCCGCGCTCTAGGGGAAGAGTTCGACCGTGAGCGGGTATGGGAAATTACACGCAAAGTAATCCAAGAAATTGCCCGAGAGCAGGGTGCTCAGCTGGCTAATAGCGTGGAAGCAAATGACCTGGAGCACTTCGCTTTAGCCCAGGAAACCTGGAAAAAAGATAATGCCATTCAAATAGAAGTTCTCGAGCAGAGGCGTAAGAAATTCTCGTTCAATGTATTCCGCTGTCGTTATGTAGAGATGTACCAACATCTTGGTGTGCCTGAGCTGGGTAAAATGCTCTCCTGTGATCGTGATTTTGCCTTCATCGAGGGATTCAATCCAAACATCCAGCTCACCCGAACCCAAACGATTATGGAAGGGTCGGATATCTGTGACTTCTGCTTTAAGGTGGCAGCTTCAAAGAAGCCCCGCTGACGATTTGCTTGATTGCACTTGACTGCGCTTGACTGCGCTTGACGCAGTATTCAGAATATGCTAGTATCATTATAAAGAGTGCCCTGGTATCGAACAAGTTTACAGTCTGCCCCACAGTTTTGCTGACTGTATGAAGGAGACAGAAATATCATGAACCTCAAACGTCTATTACGAACTTTGGTTATGTTCTTATTGATTGGATCCTTTACAATAGGGCTGACTTCCTGCAAACTTCCTGCCTCCAAAGGTCCTCAATCAGCCAGCGAAACCAATGATGGGTTTCCCGTCCCGGGAGAAACTCAACAAAACGGTGGGATTAATGTGTCCACCTTCGCGACACAGACTGCTCAGGCAAATCCTCCGGTTGTGGTAGATACTTCCAGTCCATCGGAAAATCCTCCTGCCAGTCCAAATCCTGAAGAGACCAGTGTGCCAAGTGCACCTGAACCCACATCAGGCCCGATCACCTACGTTACAGCTACGCCGGGAGGTCCACCTTCATCTTATACACTCGAACAGGGTGAATACCCCTTCTGTATAGCCCGCCGATTCAACGTGAGTATAGCCGAGCTGCTCACCCTCAATGGACTCACTGCTGACTCCTTCTTTTATGCAGGGCAGGTTTTACAAATCCCACAGACCGGCACCCCATTTGATGGCGCCCGGTCCTTGCATGAGCATCCCACCTTTTATAAAATTCAATCGGGCGACACGCTTAATACTATCGCCTGCTACTTTGGTGACGTCTCACCCGACATGATTGCCCTCCAAAATAACCTGAGCAGCAATGATTTGCCCGTCGGAGAGGTTTTGACCATACCGTAAGATAAGCCTTGAACCTTACGAAGGTTTAAACAAGCGTTCGTGTTTAAACCTTCGTAAATTTTTTTTAAGGAGGATTATGCCCTTCGAAACGATTGCTCGAGAAACACTATACCGTGGCCGCGCGTTCAATGTTCATCGCGATGAAGTAAGGCTTCCAGATCAACGTACCATGCACCTGGATATCATTGAGCACATCGGTGCGGTCACCATCTTGCCCGTGGATGCAGACGGGCGTATCCTGTTCGTCCGCCAGTATCGGCATGCTGCCGGTAAAGAACTGCTCGAGCTCCCAGCTGGTACCCTGGATGTGGGTGAGCTGCCGGAAAATTGTGCCTTACGGGAGATCAGGGAAGAGACGGGGTTCGCTGCCGGAAAGATGATTAAGCTGGGTGAATTCTTCCTTGCCCCCGGTTATTCCACTGAATATATGGTCGTTTTTTTAGCAACCGAACTGCACCGCGACCCACTACCTGGTGATCGGGACGAATTCATCAGCCTCCAACCCATCCCGATTGATCACGCCTATGAATTAGCGCTTAATGGTGAGCTGCAAGATGGAAAAAGTCTGGCGGTATTACTTCTTGCTCGCCCCTATATTCATATTTCTAAAAATACTTCACCCGGCTGAATCAAAACACAACGAATCAGCCTTATTTCGCATCGATTCCTTAAACTTTATTCATCCACTTGTTGGGGGTATTGGGGGAACCTTCTTGGTAACGATTAATGTCTCGAGGAAGCTTCTATTTAATAATATCACGGGTGCTTCGATCTTTAATTCTGGGTATAAGGGCGCAGTGAGTACCGCGTCATAAACCATGAAAAAATAACTGGTGCCTTCTGTAATTAATGCCGAGAATTCGAAACGCCCAGACCATTCGAGTGTACCCGTGAGGTCATACGTTCGGGTGGAGATTTGAACAGGATATGGAATAAGCCGCTGATAACCACTTTTCATAACCCCTTGAATGCCCAGATATTCGCGCTTGTTCAAGGAAACTGCGGCAATCTCAGAGCGAACCAAATACAACTGTGGGGCATAATTAATCACACTGGAAGGCTTGTAAATTGGAGCAACACTCGCCTCATTGACTTCTATAAACGAAGTGGTAGTATCCGTCAACATCCCCACCAATCCACTTTGGATGACTTTGATTTGACCAAAGATGTAATGGCTGCTGGTTAAAATTTCGGCTGGGATGAGGCGGTTGGTAATCGTCGAGACCATTACATTCCTCCATTGTGAGAATTAACTTTGAGGTTGAGGCCGGTTCAGGTTTCCGGGTAGATATCTGTGGCGTGGCTTGGGTTTACGACCTGTGGTGGGGCTAAGCAGCATATTTAACCAGCTTACCGCGTGGGTATCATACTCGCGCTTTCCACATACATCACACACCCAAGATGGGAAATTCGGCACCGTGATCAGTTCTTCATTCAACCAGGTGAAATAGGTTAGATATTCCAGGTGAAAAACCCCCGTATGACACTCTGGGCAAATGTGGTTATATTCCGTCTGCTCGTCAGCCTTTGATTTCTCTTCAGGCGTTTTGGGTTCATCAGTCATTTGATACTGCCTTAGCTTCCTGTACGATCTTCACCCCGGCGCTGGTACCCAGGCGGTTCGCTCCGGCTTTTATCATCGCCATTGCATCAGCATAGGTGCGGATACCTCCCGCAGCCTTGACACCCATTTCAGGTCCCACAACGCGGCGCATTAGCTCCACGTCTTCAATGGTTGCACCTCCAGTGCCAAATCCAGTGGACGTCTTGACAAAATCTGCCCCGGCAGCCTGGCTGATGAGACATGCGAGGATTTTTTCCTGCCGTGTGAGAAGGGCTGTCTCCAGGATGATTTTTACCAAAGCACCCTGGTTATGGGCGGTTCCAGTCACTGCCTGAACCTCATTCATGATCAAACCAAGCGCCTCGGATTTCAAGGCCCCGATGTTAATCACCATGTCAATCTCTGCCGCACCGGCATTAATGCACGCCAGCGTCTCATAGACCTTGAACTCTGGCAAGACCGCTCCCAGTGGGAAACCCACCACAGTGCAGACGTTTTCTTTTGCGTCTCTTAACATCCCACAAGCCAATGGGACAAAAACCGGATTGATACAAACCGAAGCGAAATGATATTCCATGGCTTCCTGACATAGAACTCGTACCTGGGCAGCAGTCGCTTCAGGTTTGAGCAATGTATGGTCAATCCATCCTGCGATCTCTTTGCCTTGGGGAATTTTTAATGGAGGAGGCGCAGGGGGCAATTGATGCTCATATTCTTGTGCTAATGATACTAATTGTGATAATTCCATCTCGGTAACATCCATTAATGGGCGGCATTGGCTAATGGGACACGATCGACCAAGCCCCAAGAGGGAGGTGGCCAGTATACCAGGATGGCCTTCCCGACCACATAATCCATAGGGACGGTCCCCCAATCGTGTGAATCAGACGAATTATTACGGTTATCTCCTAAAACAAACAACTGACCTGCCGGGACCCTCCAAGTACCGCTGTAATCCATTTTTACCGTCAGATAAGTTTCGTCTAAAGGTTGTCCATTCACATAAACCGCACCATTTCTGACTTCAACCTCATCCCCGGGGAGCCCGATGACGCGCTTGATATACTCTTCCTGGGGATTGCGTGGGAAGTGAAAGACGATAATATCACCTCGCTGGGCACTTCCCAGACGATAACTTACTCGGCTTACAATCACATACTCGCCTGAAATCAGGGTCGGCTCCATACTGGCACCATCCACCCGGATACGGGCAGAGATCATGTTGATGCTTACAAACAGCACTACTGAGAGAACAAGCGTCTCGAATATATCCACCAAAAAGCGTAGAAACCCAGACCGTTTTTCTTTCGGCTGGGATGATTCTGAATTAACTCCTGGTTGATAAGTATCCAAATTTCCTCCGTGTCCTGGCATTATAAGACCGCTCTTCTTTCAGGGCAAGGGAGAGGGGATTAATGAATCCTGAACAATATGCCATAATTCACCGGCGAAGGCGGGTTATTTCCTTCGAGGTCGTAAAACGATCCGGATGGGAGTCCCCATAAAAGCGTGTTCCTTGCGAATACAATTTTCTAAATATCGCAGGTAAGTGAAGTGTGCCAATTTTGGGTCATTTACATGGAGCAGAAAAACCGGGGGATCATTCCTGACCTGGGTGCCATAATAAATTTTTAACCCCATCCCCGCATGAGATGGTGCGGCATGCCGGTCTTGGGCCTGCTGCAGGATACGGTTAATTTTTGATGTTGGCAAGCGGGTGAGGCGTTCCTCCTGAACCCTCAATGCCAGAGGCAACACCTGGTCCACGCGCTGACCCGTCTTGGCTGAGATGAACAAGACCGGCACATAATCCATAAAGTTCAATTCCTGCCGGATGCTCTCGGTGAATTCAGCCATGGTATGCGTATCTTTCTCAACCGCATCCCACTTGTTCACTAACACCACTGCGCTCTTCCAGGCATCCAAAATAAACCCGGCAATATGAGCATCCTGGGCAGTCAATCCAGCGGTCGCATCCAATATAAGCAGGACTACGTCTGACCTTTCAATGGCTTGGAGGGCGCGTAACACACTGTACTGTTCCACACCTGGAGAAATATGCCCACGCCGGCGGATACCGGCGGTGTCGATCAGAACCATGGGAACATCGCCGTAGGTCAGGTGAGTATCGATGGCATCCCGCGTAGTACCTGCGATTGGACTGACAATGGCACGCTCCTCCCCCAGGAGCCGGTTGAGCAGACTGGATTTTCCCACGTTGGGTTTACCGACGATGGCGATCTTGACCGAATCATCCTCAACCTCTTCGCCTTCCTTTTTAAACGTAGCGACCAAAGCATCCAGCATATCTCCGGTACCAATTCCGTGCAGGGCTGAAATCGGATATGGCTCTCCCAAACCCAACTTATAGAATTCCACAGCAGCCATACAACGGGCTTCGTTTTCACATTTATTTACCACCAACAACACCGGCGGTTTTGCCTGACCATCCACATCACGTTGATGCTTACGCAAAATCTGTGCTACCTCATAATCTGCTGGGGTCACGCCGCCCTCGGCATCCGTGATAAATAGCACCGCGTCAGAATCCTGAATGGCGATCTCAGCTTGAGCACGAATCTGCTCGACAAAATCAGCGGAACCAATCGAGAGTGGTTTTTGATTACGGCCCAGACCAGTTTGGGTAGGGTCAATCCCCCCAGTATCCACAATATCAAATACGCTGCCTGCCCATTCCACTTCCATCACCAGACGGTCGCGGGTCGTTCCTGGGATTTCATCCACTACTGCCAGGCGCTCACCAGACAGGCGATTAAATAACGTACTCTTCCCCACGTTGGGTCGCCCAACCAGGGCAACGACGGGTTTAGTCATGGAATGTCCTTAAGGTTTAATCGTAGGAGTTACTGTTTGCACCGGTGTTACGGTCCCATTCGGGGTTCCAGTTTGTGCAGGCGTAGGTGCAATGGTGATGGTAATCTCAACTGTAGAAGGCAGCATCGATACCTTTTGAACCCGTTCAGGCAGGATATTTACATCCGGAATAAACTGATAAGTGCCCACATCATATCCGCTTAAGTCGACCACCACCCTAACGTCGGTTGGTCCCAATGTGTTCAGTATGGGAACAGGCCCTGAAAGAATGATATCTACAATAGCGGGGCTAGCATTGGCTGCTAACCCGGGAGCAAGCCCAATTACCTCAACCGGTAGCGAAATTGCTAAACTTGACTCGATCGCCGCGATGCTGACTTGAACCAAAACTTTAGGATCCCCGACTACTGATATACCAGCAGGGAGGTTCAGGTCCACCAGGGTCTCAAAATCGTCTTCTTTACCGGTTAAATCAATGGATTGAGCCTCCACATAACCTGGCAGGTTATTCACCAACTGCGGATCGGAGGAGAAAACAACCACTCCGACAGGTGAGACAAAAATATTGGTCAAGCGATAGCCGCTAGCCACTTGCCCCACCGAGACTGCTCGGACAATCACATAGCGATAACCTCCCAGGAGCGTGATCGGTTGGGTAATCGAGATCGAACCCGGCGTTACAGTCAGTCCATTGATAACACGACCTTCCCCGTCGAGAATAAGTGGTGTCTCATCCCTGACAATAATTTGATTGGCATTAGTAATATCCATTGTCACGCGCACCTCCTTGACAAGGGATATCAGCGACTCTGGTCCCGTCACCGTTACCTCAGAAGGGCTCAATAGGGGAGTTTGGGCCTGATAACCAACGGGTGGTTCACCCCGTACGATTAAATTAACTGGAAAGACCTGGGTAATAATGGTGTCAAGGGTGATGGAAAGAGATTCTGGGTCCTGGCTGATCAGGCGTACAAGATGAGGAATGATCTGAACCTGGACTGGTACATCATGCACTCCTGGTCCAAGGTTGGATAAATCTACCCAGGCGCGCACCGATTGGGGGTCATTATTCAGCGTGGTCCATACCGAAGTAGGTGCCCTGAGGACCAGAGTGATATCACGCGACCCATCGCCCATAATCTGCAAGTTGGGATCCTGACCAATAATCTCAATCTGTACTGGGCGCTCCAAGGGAAGCGATTCATTCGGATCAGAGGCGATAACTGCGGATACCCAAACGATGACTGCCAGGATAAAGGAGGTCAATAGAGTGCCAAAGTTTTTCGCCAACCAACGCAGGATTTTCACTTAATGGACCTCTCCTCCGGGTTTCTTCCCACTTGGATAAATACCCTTGAATATGTCAACTAATCCTTGACGTTGTGCATTGGGATTGAAAAATGCTCTCAAGATATTTTCCAACCGATCGGTATCCAGGCGTCGGATCATCCTCCCATTGTGCACCACTGAAATCGTCCCGCTCTCCTCAGATACAACGACTACCACAGCATCACTTACCTCAGAGATACCCAAAGCAGCGCGATGGCGCAGGCCTAATTGCCGATCAGGGGTATGTGCCAAGACACCACTAGCTGAAAGAGGCATAACGCATGCAGCAGCCACCATACGTGACCCTTCCAAGATAGCTGCACCATCATGCAGAGGTGTGTTTGGGTAAAAGATTTGCAGAATCAATTCTGGAGTTACTTGTGCATCAATCTTTACCCCAGTTTGGACATATTCTTCCAGATTATCCAACCGCTGGAGGATGATCAGTGCACCATGCCGGCGGTCTGAGAGGCGAATCGCTGCATTTACGACCGCTGAGATGGATTTTTGCGTACCCGGAGAAGCCTTTCCATTGCCAAATATAAAACCCGCCCTGCCCAGACGCTCCAGCCCACGGCGGATCTCAGGTGCGAATATGACCGGGATTGCCAGGACAAGGGCTGGCAGAGTTGTCCGCACCAACCAGGAAAATGCAGGCAGCACCGCAGTACTGTTTAATAAGCTACCCAACACAACCAGCAATAGAATACCCCGCAATAGCACCACAGCCTGAGTATCACGCAATAAAATCAGAAGGCCAAAAAATATCAACGTGACAATCGCCAGGTCAATGACGCTCAACCAATTGACCCGTTCAAAAATAAAACCCAGGCTTTCAATCAGGTAACGAATTAGGTTTTCCACAAGAGCCTTGGTCCATCAGTTTCTCTGCTTGTTCTCTTTCATCGAACTCATACCAGCATGGTTTAAAATCCAGGGCAATTCAAGCGAACTAGACTGGTCGCAACACGCGATCTTTTCGCAACTGCTTGAAGAACATGGATTCCCCTTCTCCCATAGTTTCTTGAGCAGCTTCTTGCCAGGCACGTACGCCTAAGGATTCAATGGTGCATCTTTCATACCCAAGTGAAGACCACACATCTACCTGATTGGATAAATCAGGAGGTAAGAATAATAATGCGATTTCGCATTGTAAATCACGGGAGGTCGTTTCAATTTCGTTCAACATTGCTTGCATCGCTTTTGATAGTGATTGGCTTGGTTCTATGAACACATCATCTGTGCATTCAACCAGGTTTTCCACCTGCCAGCCAACTACCCCTACCGATTCACCATCCAATTTGAGGAACAAAAATGCTTTCTCGCCAAAAGCTGCCATAATATCTTCACTGGTGGGTTTTTTCTTGCCATCGCTAAGCCGACCAATGAGGGATGCAATCTCAGCAGCATGACGGGGTCTCGCTTTTTCCACCAGCATGACCCCTTTTGGTGCTGTGATCGGCTTGAAAACTCCACTCTCATAGGTCGGGAAAAGCGTTTGCCAGGCTTTTGTAACCTGCGTCCAGGTATCCTCGAAAGAACCTTCATTGTTAATGACTGTATTGGCAGCTTTGACTTTCTCGGTCTGGAACGGCTGGGCATTGACTCGCTGATGCGCCACAGCGGTAGTCATACCACGTTTTTGGGTCAGGCGGGAAATCTGTGCTTCCTGCTTGGCATAGGTAACCCAGATCGAATTACATGCCTGGCGCAGAGGTCCTTCCAACAGCTTGATCGCCTCAACGACGATCACTTTTTGAGAGGACCGCCTGATGAGAATATCTACAGCCTGGCGTACCAATGGATGAACAATCGTCTCGAGCTGAACGAGCGCATCGGGGTCAGAGAATACCACGCGTGCCAGCTTTGTACGGTCTATCTGCCCATCCGGTGCCAAGATCCACTTCCCAAAGGTATCCATGACAGGTTTATAACCTGGTGCGTCCTTGGCAATGGCACGATGACCCAAAGCATCGGCGTCGATGCCATAAGCACCCAGGTGTTCCAACATTTTACGGACCACACTTTTACCGGTGGCGATATTACCCGTCAATCCAATGACGAATTTGCCTGGCCAGGCACTCATCTAGCCTCCTGTGACATGTTCTCATTTTAGTCGCGGTAATGCAGAATGTCAAAGGTTCTTGCAAAATTTCTTGGAGCGGAGCCACTTATGCCAGAAAACTATGAAATGGTAACCATACTCCCAATGGGCGACGTGGCCAATTCCGAAATCACACCAAGATTTGTTCTTGCGGATCAGTTCCCAGGCAACCTGGGAGATGCAGCTCTCCAAGGTAATTTGCTATTTTTGGGTGACCATTCTGCATGCCTCGTGGACATTGCATGACTTTTTATTTCAATTACCCACTAAACCACATATCTCTCCAGCTTATTCAGACACAGTCACCGGTTTATGAAGTACAGCTCTCTTAGAAGTAGACTGATGAAGTTTCCCCATCTGATTATGGAGTTCCTGCATCTACACCTCACTCTCTGGAGTGGCTGCACTCTCGATCAAGCGCCCATGCTGACGGAGGATCTCGCGCAGGCGAGCCTGAGGAAGCTGGTAAGCTGTATTGCCATTGATACCGGACAATGTGTGGCCTGCAACCAGTGCATTGACAATCGACTCTTCCACGCACTGCACCGTTGCCTTAAACAATGGACTCATCTCATCATTGGATAACATCTTGAGATTGGCAATACCCGAACGACCGGCACACCCTGAATTGGCGGTAGAAAAGGCGATGAAAATATCGCCGGAATAATGCTCACCATGGCTGCCCACCCTGGAAATACCCATTGGCACACGGCGGGCAATGCGCTTGAGCTGATGTGGCAGGAGAGGTACATCCGTGGCAACTACAACAATGATCGAGCCAGTGCCTTCCTGCAAGTCCCTGGCAAAAGGGCTGGGGATATCTGCCAACTCACTTCCGAGATGGACGCCCGCGATAGTTAGATCATCACGATTTCCGTGATTTGCTTGCACCAATACTCCCAGGCGATAGTCACCAGTTTCCAAGCTCAACAAGCGGGAGGACGTGCCGATACCGCCTTTAAACTCATGGCAGATCATACCTGTACCGCTGCCAATGTTTCCTTCTGCGACAGCCCCACCAGAAGCATTGTCCAGCGCAGCGATGACATGCTCGGGTTTAACATGGAAGCCGTTGATATCATTGAGTACGCCATCGTAGGTTTCCGCTACCACCGGTAGGTGCCAGAAGATTCCGGGCGAGATGGGGTCAAAAAGCGTATGCATATTCTGCCATGAAATGACCGCATCTCGTGCCACACCCACGCTGTGGGTATTGGTCAGCACTACAGGACCTTCCAGGAAACCTGATTCTTCAATCCAGGTAGTACCGGTCATCGCGCCATTGCCGTTCAGCGAATGCCAGGCGGCAAAGACCGGGTCATAGCGCTTACCTCTGGGCAGGATGGCGGTTACTCCCGTGCGTACAGGTCCTTGACCTACGTTCAGGTGTCCCTCTCCAGTGATCAGCGTAGAAAAACCAACCTCGACACCCAATACATCTGTGATTGTATTTAACGGTCCAGGTATACCCTGAAAGGGGATACCAATATCGCGGGCACGCAATAATCGAGGTTGTTGAGAGCCTGAGAAATCTGGTTTCATTGTTAACCTTCTCTTTCGTTGACGGCCGCCTCGGAAACTACATTCAACTGACCCGGTTGTTTTTTTTGAAAAAAACTTTGACTTGAGGGTCTTATAAAAAGGAAACCAAATCATTATATTATTTTTGAAAGTAATGTCAAATCTAGCCACCTGACAGTTTCTATTCATCGATAGGAACACCATATGATTTTGAAAG
>CAZXPK010000074.1:0-17492 GCA_964642565.1 uncultured Anaerolineaceae bacterium | reverse complement strand
GGGGGCATTGAACGGCTGCAGCTCCTCGATCAGCCGTCCATCCTCCTCACGGTTATTCTTCTCAAGCCAGGCATTCCGCAACAGGTATACCTGGGCCAGCTTGCGCAGCGGCTCGGCGCGCAGGCGGGAGGAGAGGTGGTCGGAAAGCTCCACCGAGGTAGTGCCCACCAGCATGGGGCGACCCATGGCATGGTAGCGCAGGATCTCACTGGTGATGGCGCGGAACTTGACCTCCTCGGTGCGATAAATAATGTCAGGGTAGTCCTTACGCTGGAAAAAGACAGGTTTGTTATCAGCTTCAGCGCGCAGGGCATAATAACGGAACTTGTAACCCTGCTCGTCCTTGCCTTCCAGCAAGACGAGGGAAGAATCTTCACGCGAAGCCTGGTATTCCAGATTGGTAGGGATGGCAATCACATCCAGCTTGTAGATCTTGTCAAACTCTTCGGCTTCCGTCAGGGCGGTACCGGTCATGCCGGCCAGCTTCTCGTACATGCGGAAGTAATTCTGGATGGTGATGGTGGCATAGGTGACGTTCTCTGCCTGGACGCGTGCACCTTCCTTAGCTTCGACTGCCTGGTGCAGTCCATCCGACCAGCGCCGGCCGGGCATCAAACGCCCGGTGAACTCGTCGACGATGACCACCTTGCCAGCCTGGACCAGGTAGTCCTTGTTGCGCTTGAAAAGGAACTGGGCGCGCAAAGCCTGTTCGAGGAAACCCATCAGGCGGGCTTGCTCGGGGGTGACGTCCTCCGGACGGTCGGGGTCGCGCAAGGCCATGCCGAGCAGCTCCTCGACGTGGATCTCACCGATCTCGGTGAGGGTGATATTGCGGTCGCGCTCGTTGAGCTCGTAATCCTCAGCCCTGAGCTGGCGAACGACCTGTGCCATGCGCACGTACCACTCGGCATCATCTTGGGCGGGTCCGGAGATGATGAGTGGAGTACGGGCTTCATCGATGAGGATGTTATCCACCTCATCCACGATGGCGTAATAGTGGCCACGCTGGACACGCTCATCCAGGCGCATGGTCATGTTATCCCGCAGGTAATCAAAGCCGAACTCCGAGTTGATACCATAGGTGATATCGGCCGCATAAGCCTCAGCGCGTGGCACCAGGCGCAGCTGGTGCTGGTCCTCATGCGGGGAGGCCTTTTCCAGGTCCACAATGAAGGCTTTTTTGCCGTTCTCGGTGCGAGCCGCCATCTGCAGCACACCCACGCTCATGCCCAGGGCGTTGAAGATAGGCGCCATCCAGCGGGCATCACGCCGTGCCAGGTAATCATTCACAGTCACCAGATGGGTACCGCGCCCGGTGAGAGCATTCAGGTAAAGTGGCAATGTGGCGACGAGGGTCTTACCTTCACCGGTACGCATTTCGGCAATCTTACTCTGGTGCAGTGAGATGCCGCCGATGAGCTGCACGTCATAATGGCGCTGCCCATTGGTACGTTTGCTGGCTTCGCGCACTAACGCAAAAGCTTCTGGCAGCAGGTCGTCGAGCGTCTCACCATCTGCCAGGCGAGAGCGAAACTCAGCTGTTTTGGCTAATAATGCTTCATCGCTCAACGCTTCGAACTGCGCCTCCAGGCTGTTAATCTGGTCGACAACCTCGTTCGATTTGCTGAGAGCTCGTTTATTAGGGTCACCGCCGAGAATGGTGACGAATTTCTTGAGCATAGATACCCTTTCTGCGGGGGGATTATAGCATAGTTAGTTTAAGGGAAATTGAGAGGCGAGCGGACAGAAGCCCACTCGATAAATGTCGCTATGGTTCTATCGGGACAAATGTCGATACGATTTGTATCTAGAAGGAGAGCGGTTCAGTGTCACCTTCGTCTTCATCGGTAAGGATAGCTTCAGCATTGATGACGCTGCTATCCCCCCGAATATGCATGATTGTCACTCCAGAGTATTTATTGCAGGATTATCCGCTCGCCAAACCTACCGCAGCCTGAAAGGCAGAATAAGCTGCCAGCATATCATTCGATGTGAAAATCAGACGCCTGCCATCCACCCGCTTCGATCCGGGCAAGTCGGAGGCTTGGTCAGCCTGTTCGGAATTGTTGAAGTCGAGGGTGACGCGCACAGGTGTGGAGACGATAAATGGCTTGGGGGCATCGCCCTGTTTCAAGCGCTTCACTGCCACGCTGGCTGCATTCTGGATGCGCTCTTCAGTGACTTGCGGTGGGAGGCATTCGGCAGCCATACGGCTGATGGCGGTCTTCACGATCACCGTCTCGATCCTGCCGAGCAGCTCGGTAGCCTGGGCACAAGCGGTTTGGTCACCGGTAAGCATGAGCACGGGGACGTTAAAGTGACCGGCGACGGCGCCATTCAAACCATATTCACCCACCAGGATGTCATTCAGCCACAGGTTGGCTACCCTGCGGCTGGACCATGTGTGGTCCAGGATGGCATTCTGGCTGCCAGCCCGGGCGTGATAGCCCACAAAGATGACCCCATCGACTCCCTGGTCAATTCCCTGGATCATGGCCAGGGGTGAATAATCTCCACAGATCAGATGGGCACACGGGTCCAGCTCTTCGAGCAGGATATTGGTGCCGCGATCGTGCCCGTCGGTGACCAGGATTTCATCCGCCCCAGCTTCACTTGCTCCGAGCACGGCCGCATTAACGTCGCCAGTCATAAGGCGACGAAAACGCGGATATTCTGCATGGCCGGGATCAACCTGATCCCAGTTGGTCACGCCGGTGATACCTTCCATATCGCAAGCGATGAGGATTTTCATAGGGTCTATACTCCTTGGTTATTTCTTCAGGTGGTAGGGAACGTCGATGATAATGCGTTGAAAGCCTTGTGTACGGCGACGGTAGAGCAGGGCGGTTTTGATCAGCCAGGAGGTCTGGTTATGCAATAATTGCTGCCACCACCTGGCAGGGATGAATTCAGGCAGAACCACGGCAGCCAACGTGCCATCATTGTGCTGGCGGTCGTCTTCGTCCAGATAGTCGAGCAGGGGGCGGATGATCGAACGGTAAGGTGAGGGGAGGATGACCAGGGGTACATCCGGCCACCAGCATTCCCATTCCTTGTGCACACGCTCACCAGCACCAGGGTCCAACTCGACATAGACCGCAGTAACATCCTTGGAGATGGATTGGGCCAAGTCCATGGCTTCGATGATGCCACGGTGCACACCTGAGACGGGAATCACCAAGCGTAAGGGTGGCAGCGGTTTGATATCTGGCGGTAGACCGCGCAAACTAAGCTGTTTGCCCACCTCCTGGTAGTGAAGGCGGATGCGCAGGAAAGTGAGTACCAGAATCGGGATGAGCAGCACAGTGATCCAAGCGCCTTCGCGAAATTTACTGATGCTGATCACCAGAAGGGTCGTAGCTGTTGCCAAGGCTCCAAGTCCATTGAGAGTGGCTTTCAATCGCCAATTTTGACTTCGTTCTCGAATCCAATGGACAACCATACCAGACTGCGAAAGTGTGAAAGCCAGGAAGGCTCCAATTGCGAAGAGAGGGATCAGCAAGTGGCTGTTCCCGCTGAAGAGCACGATCAAAACACCCGTTGCGATGGCAAGGAAAATGATGCCATTGGCAAAAACCAGCCTATCACCCAGACCGGTAAATTGACGAGGCAGGAATCCATCCCGAGCTAATATTGCCGAAAGGCGGGGGAAATCTGCAAAGCTGGTATTGGCGGCTACAGCCAGGATGAGCAAGGTGGATATTTGAATGGTTACATAAGCGAACCCGTTGCCGAGCAGACGACGAGCCAGAGCGGAGAGGATGGTTTCCTGTGGTCCTGCGATAACCCCCAGGAATTGAGTCAGCCCAATACTGCCGACAAATAATATTCCCATCAAGATTGCCATTGCGATCAGGGTGCGACCAGCATTTTTGGATTCTGGACGCTGGAAAGCTGGCACACCATTGCTGATGGCTTCGATACCAGTCAGGGCAGTGCACCCGGTGGCAAAGGTATGCAAAATGAGGAATAAGGTCAGAGGTTGTACGGGTTGAGGTGCGACTGTTGCTAAAGGAGTTGGACCATTAAGCAACAAACGAATTCCTCCATACGCGAGCATGGGGATGTAAGTGAATAAGAATAAATAGACTGGTACAGCCATCAGGGTGCCGGTCTCACGCAAACCGCGCAGATTCGCCAGCATAATGAGCCCTAGCAAACCTAAGGCAATCACAATTCGGTATGGATATAAGGCCGGGAAAGCTGAGGCAATGGCGTCCACGCCCGCTGTCAGGCTGACTGCAGCGCACAGCAGATAATCCAATAGCAGTGCACCGGCGGCAATCAAGCCAGGCAAGACACCCAGGTTGGCACGAGCGACAATGTAGGAACCACCCCCAGAAGGGTAGCCATGGACGGTCTGATAATATGAGATAGCTACGATGGTAAGAATACCAATGATCGCCAACCCAATGGGCCATGCCAGCCCCAAACCAGCACTCCCTGCAACGACTAACCCAAGGTAGATTTCCTGGTTGGCGTATGCGATTGAGGAGAGGGCATCGGGAGAGAAAGCAGCCAGTGCACGGATTTTATTCAACCGCTTCTCAGACAACTGCTGGGTGGGAAGAGGCGTACCGATCAGTGCGCTTTTGAGTTTGGATAGCATATATGGCTTGTGCTAGATTTAATCTCTTGCTATTAGTATAAACCACAATGACCGAGATTGTCACGTGGGAATGGCGTGAAATTGAAAGCGAGATGCTTCCCATGCTATAATCAAAAATCAATCTGACCCATTTTTAATACGGAGGGCACGATGACTGGCAGTGGATTATTCCTATTTACGGAAGAACATGAGAGCATCCGCCAGGCGGCGCGTAACTTTGCTCAAAAAGAAATCGCTCCAGTAGCAGCAGAGTTCGACGAAACGGGTGAATTCCCATCCAAGACGATCAAGAAGATGGGGGAACTGGGCTTCATGGGAATTGAAGTGCCCGAGGAGTACGGCGGGGCAGGGATGGACACCCTGGCATACGTGTTGGCGTTGGAAGAAATCTGCAAAGTGGATGCCGCGCATGGCACCATCATGTCGGTCAACAACTCACTATTTTGCACTGGCATCATGAAGTTTGGAACTGAAGCCCAAAAGCAGAAATATGTGACCGCAGTCGCTTCTGGAAAGTCCGTTGGAGCATATTCCCTCACCGAGCCAATGTCGGGCTCCGACGCGGGAACAATGCGCAGCCGGGCTGTGCGGGAGGGGGAGGTTTATGTCATTAATGGGCGCAAGTCTTGGGTGACGAGCGGACCTGTAGCGGAGTATGTGGTGCTATTTACCATGACCGATCCCGAGAAGAAGCATCGTGGGATCACAGCATTTTTAATCGATGCCAGCAAACCAGGTTTTGTGCGCGGTAAGAAGGAACCCAAGCTGGGGATTCGCGCCTCGGCAACCAGCGAGATCTTGTTTGAGGATTATCGCTGCCCAATTGAAGACCGGCTGGGAGAAGAGGGAGATGGATTTAAGATCGCCATGGCCGTCCTGGATGCAGGGCGGATTGGGATAGCCGCGCAGGCGTTGGGGATTGCTGAAGCGGCTTATGAAGCCAGTGTAACCTACGCGCAGGAGCGTGAGGCATTTGGCTCCAAGATTGGTGAGTTCCAGGGTATTTCTTTTATGATCGCGGATATGAAGACGCGTATTGAAGCTTCACGCTTGTTGGTGTACAACGCGGCATTGGCCAAGGAACGTGCCAAAACAACCGGCGAGCGCTTTACGCGAGAAGCGGCGATGGCGAAATTATTTGCGTCTGAGACAGCGATGTTTGCCGCCCATACAGCAGTGCAGATCCATGGTGGCATGGGCTACAGCAAAGAGCTGCCCGTGGAGCGTTACTTCAGGGATGCCAAGATCACTGAGATTTACGAAGGTACCAGCGAAATCCAACGCATGGTGATCTCCAGGATGGAACTAGGACTTCGATAGATTTAGAGAGTGTTTCAAGTTTATCTTAGAATTTATCTGATGCATCCCGATCCGCTCGAGCTGCCTGTGATACTTTTTATGCAGAGTTCACGAACCTTAAATGGTATCTAAACCGGTAAACATTGCAATTTGCTTAATTGTGGCAGCCGTGCCGGAAGTATTGATCATGGAATGGCCTGCGATCAATCGCCAGCCGTTATTTAGGAATCCTATAGGGGGAAGCTAATCATGGGGTTCTTATCACGGACATTTACATGGCTCAAGCGTAAATTTAGACCAGGCAATCCTCCCGTGAAGGGACAGGAATTGACGCAGCATTATCAACCCGAGGATACTGGGGATCAGGTTACTATCGAGCTGACAACTGAAGGCAAAGAACAAGCCACAACAGCGATGCAACCAGACGAGGCGGGGGAAAAACCTGACCGGGGTGGATATTGGCTGGAATGGCTGCTGATCTTCCTGGCGGTGACCGTCTTTTGCGCAGGAATTCTTGACCTTCAGGCCCCTACGCGCTTACCAGGGAATGAATCTGAAGTGTTTCAGATGTTGGATTGGACGCTGGTTAACAGCTTACAACAATATCATGCGTTTCCCTTGTGGAATATTTATATCCAGAGCGGTCTTCCTTATATCGCAGACCCAATGCTGCATGTGTATAACCCGGTTGTTACCGTGCCAGTGTTGCTTTTTGGGGTGCGCGCAGGGTTCAAGCTGGGAGTGTATTTTAGCTTCCTGATCGCTGCTTTTGGGATGTGGCGGTTGGCAAAAGCACTGGGGTTGGGTCGGGCAGCGCGGCTGTGGACTGCGCTGATGTTCGCCTTTGCCGGCCAACCCATTGCACGTTTCTTTCAAGGGGAATACCTATTCATCTTTGGGTTTGCTTATATCCCTTGGATCTTTTCAAGCTTGTTATTGGTAACACGGCGCAAGCGCAGGCATGATATTGCGGTGGCAGCAGGTTCAATTGCACTTCTTTTTTTCTCGGGTAATGCATATTACCCATTCCTTGCACTTATTATTATCATCATCTTTGGACTGGTAATGCTGATAAACATAAAGAAAAAACCCCCGTTTGTTTATCTTGATAGCCACCACACGCTCAAATTCCTGGGTATAGGCATCCTGGTATTAGGAGTGGTTGCCATCCAGCTCTTGCCAACAGCAGAGTTTTATCCTCACTTGAGTAAAGGCACGAAACTGGCAGGGTCGCAAACGGTTAAGCAAATCTTCCTGGATTACACTTCCAAAGACAGCATGCGCCCTGATGCGTATAGCATACTACCTGCGCGGGAGGAGTTTTACGCTTATATTGGTCTGACACCATTCCTGGGGTTAGCTTTACTGCCATTGGCGATTTGGAAACGTGACCGGAGAATTCTTCTGTTTTTCATTCTAGTTATGCTGGTCACGGTTATCTGGATCTGCCTTGAATGGATGCCCTGGAAGGAATTATTCTTACAATCTCGATTCCTGATCCAATTCCGGCACTTATTGCGCATTTTAGTCTTTGGCAGTTTTGCACTCATCTGTCTGGCAGGGCTTGGGATGGATTCCTTATGGAAATTACTAAGAGATGGACAGGTGGAAGCAGGAGTGCGCCATCCCAGAATGATGCGCATACTGACGACGATTGGCTTGGTGATGCTGGGAGCATTTATGTTGTTTGGGGTGGGGGATTTGTTCACCACCAACCAGTTCGCAGTGGATTCTCAAGAAATCTACACACCAGCTTATGACGTGATGAGCTGGGTTAAGCAGAATGACCTCAGTGACTATTACATACGCCATAACCCCACCAATGCCTGGCAGGATGCAGTAATCAGCAATAACCTGCGATACTTGAACACATGGTATTCCTATGATGTTATCCGACCCCTGGATGAAAAAATAAACCAACGCTTTGTACAGGCAGAACCCAAGTATCTGACCCAATCTCTTGTAGAGCCAGCACCTGAAAATGGCATACTAATCTCAGTGGTGGATGACTATAATATCTTCTCACTGCCAGAAAGCCTGCCATTAACCTTTCTCGTCGATAACGCCAAGCTCCAATTGGGCGGTGAAGCTGGACCATTGGTGAGCTCGGAAGTAACCCCGCTCACACCATTCTTCTCCAGCCCCAATAATATGGAGGCTATCGCGAAAGGGTTCACCAACCAAACCCTGGTGGTGATGATGACGCGTTATCCAGGTTGGCAGGTATTCGTGGATGGAAAGGTGCAGACTCTCAATAACGTGAGCGGTTATATGGCGGTGGATGTCCAGCCAGGAGTTCACCAATACACTTTTCGCTACACACCGCGTCCGTTTTTCATTGGCCTGGCCATCAGCATAATTGCAACCGTGGTCGTTCTGGGATTATTCATCGGTGACGTAAAGTTAGGTCGCCAGGCAATCAAGGATAGATGGCATGCATTGGGGAATGGAGTAAAGCAGGCATACCAGCGAGTGCCTCGCAGGAAGGCAAAACCTCGCCCGATAAGCGGAGAGGCTGTTTATCGAGAGGGTATTTTACGACCCACAGAGCCCCTGACACTGGAAGAGGATTCCAATGTGCGATTGACCATTGAGCCGCAGATTGGGCTTAATCGGGGCAGGTCAGCCTGGCAGCATTGGGTTTGGGCAACGTCGGACCTGGCAGGTACAATATGGCGGGCAATACCGCTGGAAATGGTGCTGTTCATCATCGCCATTGGCTTGTATTTATCAACCCGTTTGATCGGATTAAGCAATTTCCCAATCTACTTTTTCACCGATGAAGCTGTCCAGACGGTAATGGCGGAGGATTTCGTCCATGATGTTCTGCGTAATTATGATGGTGAGCTCCTGCCAACTTACTTCAACAAAGACTCGACTTATAACCTGAGCAGTGTAAGCGTCTATGTGCAGGCGATACCTTACTTATTATTCGGCAAATCTGTATTCGTCACACGGGCGGTATCAGTACTGATCACAACCCTGGGAGCGCTAGCGGTGGGGCTGATCCTACGGGATATCTTCAAGCTGCGTTACTGGTGGTGCGGGGTGCTGCTACTTTCGATTGCGCCAGCCTGGTTCCTGCATTCTCGCACCGCCTTCGAGACAGTGGAGATGGTCTCTTTCTATGCTGGTTTCTTGTACTTTTACTTGCGTTACCGGTATATCTCTCCACGGGCGCTGTACCCAGCCCTTGTTATGGGAGCATTAGTGTTCTATACGTACAGCCCTGGGCAGCTGATCATCGTGGTCACAGGAATTTTCCTGCTCCTTTCAGACCTGCGTTATCACTGGCAGAACCGCAAGACTGCTCTGCGCGGGTTATTGCTTTTGGCCATTCTGGTTGTGCCGTACTTGCGATACTCCCTGACACATCCTGAAGCATTGATGCAGCATTTGTCCACACGGGCACCTTACTGGACCCAAAACATTTCATTATTCGAAAAGTTGCGTCATTATTTCTCTAATTATCTGTATGGATTGAATCCCCTCTACTGGTTCGTCCCCAACCAGCATGACCTGGATCGCCACCTGATGAAAGGTTACGGACATCTGCTGTTGGCGACCTTGCCATTTTTCGGATTGGGGCTGATGATCGTATTGTTCAAGATTCGTTCATCAGCTCACCGTACCATCCTATTTGCCATGCTGGCGGCTCCTACTGGCAGCGCCTTAGTCGGGATTGGCATCACACGGATCCTGGTATTTGTGATCCCGGCCGTAGTCATGATGGCGTTGGGATTGGAGTTTCTATTAGGTTGGCTGGAAAGAGGGGTGAAATGGATATTACAGCGATTGGGATCCATAAAACAGGAAAGATGGATATTTGTCGGAACATCCCTGGTTTTGGTTGGGGTTTTAGGGATAGCCAACCTTGCCATGTTACGGGATGCGTTGGTGAATGGTCCTTCCTGGTATCAAGATTACACCCTGGCTGGGATGCAGTACGGTGCTTCGCAGCTATTTGAGGAAGTTAATAATTATACAAGCCAGCATCCGGATGCGGAGTTGATGATTTCTCCCAGCTGGACGAATGGGGCAGATGCGGTTGCGGAATTCTTCCTTCCCACGGACACGCTGGTTCGCTTGGGCAGCGTTGAAGGACATCTATTCCAGCACCTGGCATTAAATGACCAGATGGTTTTTGTGATGATCCCCACCGAAATGGACAAGGTGGTTTCGAGCGGCAAGTTTAAGAACATGCGGGTGGATGAAGTGCTGCCCTACCCGAATGGAGCGCCGGGATTTTATTTTGTGCGCCTACAATATGTGGATAATATTGACGAAATCCTGGCTGCCGAAAAAGAAGTACGCAGTACACTGCAGGAAACAACCCTGACTATACAAGGAAAACCGGTGCAGGTGGGTTATTCAATGTTGGATATGGGATCAATCGAACTCGTGTTCGATGGTGACCAGGAGACCGTGGCACGCACCCTGGAAGCCAACCCATTTATCATCGAGCTGACATTCCCCGAAGCGCTTCAGCTAAATGGTTACAAAATGATCCTTGGGAGTGCCGACATGCAGGTGACAGCCCTTCTATATCCTGATGGCGGTGGGCAACCTGTGCAATCCATAGCAAACTTCAATGGATCGGTCGGTAGTCCAGAGCTTGATGTGAATTTCGGTGCCTCTGTGTCTGCTCAAAAGGTACGCTTTGAGCTATTCCAACCATATTCGGGCGTGCCTGCGAATGTACATGTGTGGGAGATTGAATTGAAGTCAGGTGGCAATTAGCACCTGGGCAATAGATTATAGTTAATCGGGTAATGAGGTGAGGAGATAATTATGTGATTTGGAGGTGATGATGAAGGCGGTTTTGTTTCATACACATGGTGGGCCCGAGGTGCTCGAATACACCGACTACCCCACGCCTGAACCCGGAGAGGGGCAGGTATTGGTAAAGCTGGAAACAGCCGCGCTCAACCGGGTGGATCTTTGGACCCGTAATGGCTGGCCTGGTATCAAGCTTGAATACCCGCATATCCCCGGAGCCGATGGAGCCGGGATAGTTGCAGGATTGGGAGCCTGTGTATCAGGCTGGAAGATTGGTGACAGGGTGGTCATCAATTCAAACCTTGGCTGTGGTCACTGCCCAGCCTGTATTGCCGGGCAGGATAACCGCTGTCGGAACTGGCATTTGTTGGGTGAGACCGTACGGGGCACTTATGCGCAGTATGTAGTAATCCCAGCAACCAACATATACCCTATCCCAAGTGATTTTGCGCCGCGTTTTGCAGCGGCAGCGGCACTGGTTTTTCATACTGCCTGGCACTCACTGATCATTCGTGGAGGGTTGAAGCCAGGGGAGAGCGTGCTGGTCGTGGGGGCTTCAGGTGGTGTGAATACTGCCAGCATCCAGATCGCCAAGCTGAGTGGAGCGACCGTATTTGTGGTTGGCTCTAACCTCGAGAAGCTCAACCTGGCTGAATCATTAGGAGCAGATTATCTCATTGACCGGTCGAAGGATGAGAACTGGTCAAAGACCGTCTACACCCTGACGGACAAGCGAGGTGTGGATGTAGTGATAGATAACGTGGGGACCACATTCCCATTAAGTTTTCGGGCAGCAGCCAAAGGTGGGCGCATCCTGACAGTGGGCAATTCCGGTGGGTCGAAATTTGAGATCGATAACCGGTTGATATTCGGTAAGCACCTATCAATCCTGGGCTCTTCCATGGGCACCCGGGCTGATTTTGCGACCGTGATGCAGCTGGTCTTTGAAGGTAAGCTCAAGCCAATATTAGATCGCGATTTCCCACTTGAAGATGCACGTTCTGCGCAGGAACGCCTTGAGAAGGGTGAGCAGCTTGGAAAGATCACCTTAACCATCGACTAAAAGAGGTTATATTGACCATCTATGGATAGTACACAATCACCCAATGAATCGTCAGAACCACAGGTTGCCTCAATTGAACGATCCAACAAACGCCCATGGAGCGTAACCCTACTGGCGTTGGGGGTGTTAATTATCACGGTCATTAACCTTACCCGGTTGGTGTTGAGTATCAGGTATTGGGGCTTCCTTAATGCCCTGCATGCGGTCTCCCCTTTTTATCTTGCCATCACCGGGTTAACTTGGACCGTGGCAGGTTTGTTCTTATTATGGGGGTTGTGGAGGGGAAAAATCTGGGTGCCCAGGCTGATGCAAGCGGTAGCACTCACCTATGTGTTGTATTACTGGTTGGACCTTATCTTCTTAAAGGATCATCCAGTGAGCGGGGCGCCAGGTGGCATACGAGTGCTTCTGCCAGATAACTGGCAGTTTTCGGCTGGTGTGACCGTGGTGTGTTTGGTGTATATGGTCTGGACGTTGGGACGCTCGAAAGTAAAAGCGTATTTTGGCCTGGTTGAATCAAAAACTGACCAAAATCAGGTGAACGATGTTGATCAAGGATAATTAATTTACTGATGGGTAATAGACCTCATAAAACCTTAGCTAAAACTTCTGCACATGTGGGAGAGGATTATGAATGATGATCCAAAAATAAAACGGTTGCAAGAGACAAAATCCAAGGGTCGTCTTGGGGGTGGTGCAGACCGTATTGAAGCTCAACATAATCGCGGTCGCATGACCGCACGCGAGCGTATTGACCTACTGCTTGACAAAGGCTCATTTCGTGAAGTGGACCCATTTGTAACGCATCGAACCAGTGATTTTAACCTTGATCAACAGAAGTACCTGGGAGATAGTGTCGTCACAGGTTGGGGAACGATTGAGGGAAGACTGGTTTATATCTTTTCACAAGATTTCACCGTGTTTGGAGGCAGCCTGGGTGAGGTGCATGCCGAGAAAGTCTGCAAGATTATGGATATGGCACTAAAAAATGGTGCACCCGTGATAGGCTTGAACGATTCAGGTGGGGCGCGCATCCAGGAGGGTGTTGTATCCCTGGGAGGGTATGCTGATATCTTCCTGCGGAATACCCTGGTTTCCGGGGTGATCCCACAGATCAGTGTCATCATGGGTCCCTGTGCTGGCGGAGCGGTTTACTCGCCTGCACTAACTGATTTCATCATTATGGTACGCAAATCGTCTTACATGTTCATCACGGGTCCTGATGTGGTCAAAGCCGTGACGCATGAGGAGGTCACGTTTGAAGAATTGGGCGGAGCAGATGTGCACTCCGAAATTTCGGGTGTGTGTCACCTGGCCGCGGATTCAGAGCCAGACGCACTCTATTTAATCCGCAAGCTACTCTCGTACATCCCCCAGAACAACATGGAAGACCCGCCATTTATAAGTATTGATGATGACCCTTTACGGATGGAAGAGGCGCTGAACAGCATCGTCCCTGAAGACCCGAGCAAGCCGTACGATATCAAAGATGCCATCCGCATGATCGTAGATGGAAGCATCTTCTTTGAGATCCAGGAAGCATACGCCCAGAATATTGTGATTGGCTTTGCACGTTTGGGCGGGCATAGTGTGGGGATCGTCGCAAACCAACCTGCCTTATTGGCGGGTGTTTTGGATATCAATTCATCTGAGAAGGCAGCACGCTTTGTACGCTTTTGTGACGCATTCAATGTGCCGATCATCACATTCGTGGATGTGCCAGGATTCTTACCTGGCACCGCTCAGGAGCATGGTGGCATCATTCGCTCAGGTTCCAAGTTATTGTACGCCTTTTGTGAGGCCACCGTGCCCAAGATCACGGTAATCACCCGCAAAGCATATGGCGGCGCCTATGACGTGATGAGCAGTAAACATGTGCGTGGTGACGTGAATCTTGCCTGGCCTTCCGCTGAGATTGCTGTGATGGGTCCGGATGGGGCGGTGAACATCATCTTCCGGAAGGAGATCTCACAAGCCAAAGATCCAGAGGCGAAGCGGAATGAGTTGGTGGCTGATTATCGCGAGAAATTTGCCAATCCGTATATTGCGGCCTCGCGGGGATACATCGATGACATCATCGAGCCATGGGAGACACGCCCACGCCTGATCAACGCGCTGGAAATGCTCTCCAATAAACGCGATTCCAACCCACCCAAAAAACATGGATGCATCCCATTGTGAACATTAAAACGAGATCGATTGTCATTACCGGTAGCACGCGTGGGGTTGGTTACAGCCTGGCAACGGCATTCCTGGAGTGCGATTGTGCTGTCACAATTAGTGGGCGTACACAAGAGTCTGTGAACAAGGCTGTCGGAACGCTTGCAGCAAAATATAACCCAGAGCTTATCTTTGGCTTCCCCTGTGATGTCACCGATTTTACCCAGGTACAGAGCTGTGGGAGAATGCTGAAGCTCATTTTGGCAGGATCGATATCTGGACCAACAATGCCGGGATGGCCACACCCATGATGAAGTTTTGGGAACTCTCACCAGACAAGTACACTGCTGTAGTCCAAACCAACAACATTGGAAGCATGTATGGGACGAAGGTCGCGCTGATAGGGATGTTGGCACAGGGTTATGGTGCCCTCTACAATTTGGAAGGATTTGGCGCCAATGGTCGAAGCATGCGTGGAATGACGCTATACGGCAGCACGAAAGCATCCATCCATTTTATCAATCGTTCATTGGCGCAAGAAGCCGAAAATACCCCGGTGATCACGGGTGCGATTGCTCCGGGGATGGTGATCACCGATATGATCACCCAGCAGTTCGAAGGGCGAGAGCAGGAGCTGGAAAAGTCCAAGCGGATATTGAATATCATCGCCGAGCGGGCTGAGACGGTTGCTCCAGTGCTGGTGGATAAAATCTTAAAAAAAACCAGAAGAACGGTGCAACCATCGCTTAATCATCCAGAACATGGATGATGCTGAAGTTCCTGATTGCTCCTTTCAATAAGCGCGACCTGCTCTCATGAGGCTATTGCATATCCATTTTTAGCGATGTGTATGTCGAGTATGTTGATTAACGGACACAACCTTTATATGGAACACTACGGACCAGAAAATGGACCGGCCGTTGTGCTGCTGCACCATGGGTTGGGTTCGGCGAGGGCATGGCGGGAACAGATCCCGTCCTTAGTGGATGCTGGTTACCAGGTGGTTGCGTATGACCGCTGGGGTTATGGAGGGTCGGATGCCCGCCCAAAACTGGACTTGCCCACCTTCACCACTGACCTGGATGATCTGTGCAGCTTGTTCGAGCAGCTGGGTATCCGACGAGCGGCACTCCTGGGCCATAGCGATGGTGGGACGATTGCACTTTATTTTGCTGCCCAGCATCCCGAGCTCGTAAGCTGCGTGGTGACTGTTGCTGCCCATATTTATGTCGAGACTAAGATGGAGCCAGGTATCCTGGGTATCAGGCAGTCATTTAAGACGGATGAGCATTTCAGGTCGGGCCTGCAACATGCCCATGGTGAAAAGTATATTGAAGTGTTTCATAACTGGTTTGATGGCTGGCACCGCGTTGAATCTCTGTCCTGGGATATACACCCCGTATTGGCGCAGATAAGATGTCCAGCGTTGATCGTACAGGGTGAAGAAGACGAGCATGCCACTCCACAGCATGCAAAGGATATTGTGGAAGCGATCACTGGGGCTGAGCTGTGGATCCTTCCAGGTGCTGGGCATATGTTACCCCAAGAGAATGCCAACCTGTTCAACCCAAGATTGATACAATTTCTTGATATTAATACAGCTGGTGAGCGAAGGTAAGATAGATAATGATGCAGATGGAGTTATGCCATGTTTAACAAGGTATTGATCGCCAACCGGGGAGAGATTGCAGTGCGTATCATTCGGGCGTGCCGCGAGCTTGGGCTTCAAACAGTGGCAGTGTATTCAGATGCTGACCGCCAGGCACTGCACGTCCGTTATGCAGACGAGGCATTTCGACTGGGTCCGGCTCCCTCCCGCGATTCGTACCTGCGGGGAGACAAGATCATCGATATTGCCCGGAGATGTGGGGCAGGAGCGATCCATCCTGGCTATGGCTTCCTGGCAGAACGAGCTGATTTTGCGGAAGCCTGCCGGGAGGCAGAGCTGGCATTTATTGGTCCCAATCCCTCATCCATTGCTGCCATGGGAGATAAAGCAGTCGCACGTGCGACGGTATCGCGAGCGGGTGTGCAGGTGGTTCCGGGCACGGAAGGGGAAGGATCCTTGCGTGACGACGAATTACTGGCGATCGCGCCTTCGATTGGTTTTCCTTTGTTGGTGAAAGCCACAGCGGGTGGTGGTGGCAAGGGAATGCGCGAGGTAAACCGTCTGGAGGATATGCCTACCCTGCTCTACGCCGCCAGGCGTGAAGCAGAAGCATCCTTCGGAGATGGCAATGTCTATCTGGAGAAGCTGGTTGAGGGTGCACGGCACATTGAAATACAGATCCTGGCAGATGGGCAGGACAATGTGATCCATCTGGGAGAGCGCGAATGTTCGATTCAACGCCGGCACCAAAAACTCTTGGAGGAATCGCCTTCACCATTCGTGGGTGAGGACGAGGCTTTCCGCCAAAAAATTGGAGCAGTAGCCGTCCGGGCTGCCCAGGCGGTCAATTATGTCAATGCGGGCACGATTGAATTCCTGGTGGATAAGGACAAAAACTTTTACTTTTTGGAGATGAATACCCGCCTGCAGGTTGAGCATCCAGTCACAGAAATGGTCACCGGCATCGACATCGTCAAAGAGCAAATGCGAATTGCACGTGGTCGATGCTTGCGCCACCGGCAGGAAGATATCCACGCCAATGGATGGGCAATTGAATGTCGTATCAACGCTGAGGATCCTTACAATAATTTCGTCCCCTCCACCGGGCGCATCACGCACACTCTGCTCCCGACCGGACCCGGTGTGCGGGTGGATACGGGTGTGTATATCGGTTTTGAGGTCTCCCCCTATTACGATTCGCTGATCTCAAAATTGATCGTGTGGGGTGAGACACGTGGCGAAGCAATTCTGCGCATGCGAAGGGCATTGGAAGAATATAAAATCCTGGGTGTGCACAGCAACATTCCATTCCACCAGCGGCTGATGGATTCACACCGCTTCATGGCCGGGCAATACGATACTCGCTTTGTGGAGGAACGTTTTTCGATTGAGGAAGCTGAGGTAAGAATAGAATCCCGCCCGGATATTGCTGCCATCCTGGCGACTCTCGTTGCTCATCGTCAGACTGAGAGAGCGGCGCATGTCATTCAGCGAAATGAACGCGACACGAGCAACTGGAAGTGGCTGAGCCGGTGGGAGAGGCTGAGGAGATAGACATGAAATATGTGACCACCATTAAAGACCGTGAATATATCGTCGATATTCTCGACGAGCACCATGTGAGCGTGGATGGTATGTTATACCAGGTGGATTTTATGCCGGTGGGCGACCAACCTGTCTATTCACTGGTTGTGAACGGAACGTCGGTTGAAGCGCACGTTTATCCGAACGAAGATACCTGGCAGGTGTTATTCCACGGGACGCTCTTTACTGCCTGTGTGGAAGACGAGCGAGAAAAACGCCTGCGGGCTGCATTGGCGGGGCGGGTGGCAGAGCATGAAGACTTTCACCTGAAGGCACCGATGCCGGGCATGGTTATTTCCATACCTGTTCAGGATGGGCAGGTAATACAGAAAGGCGATGTATTGGTGGTCTTGGAGTCAATGAAAATGCAAAATGAGCTGCGTTCACCC
>CAZXPK010000073.1:0-17542 GCA_964642565.1 uncultured Anaerolineaceae bacterium | reverse complement strand
GAATAATCTTAAAATATCGGTGATTTTCCGTAAACCCCTTGTGGATTAGAACATTCGTGCTAAAATGTATATGTGATTACTCATACCCCCCACGCCCGGTTCCTCCCCAGCAAACCGTTGAAGGAAAATTATCGGGATGGGTGGGTAGTTACATGGTTACATTTCCATTACCGTGAACATTAACAACTCAGAATCATTTGGGATCAGGTTCGTTCCTCTTCGTTTTCATGAGGCAAACGAATACAAGTGCAGCACATCGAGCGTACTCGGCAAGCGTAACGCAGTAAGCGGCTTTACCCGCAGTGACGCAACCGTTTACACAGTGTCTTGATGTTTTCACTGCCCGCAGTGTCTTGATGTTTTCACTGCGCGCAGTCTTGATGTTTTCACTGCCCGCAGTGTCTTGATGGTTTCACTGCTTTGGGAGCGTCATTCCCAAATGAACCTCATCCATTCCACGATAAGATACTACCCAATCCTCTCTCGTATGTGTTATTTGCCTGGGCATGCTATCACCATCCGCTAGGCTGTTTGGTTCCATTGGAGTAATCGTGTTTTTATAGCATGATCTCATCAAAGTAAATATTATTAAAACCCTAATCTAGCTGAAATAAGCAGGGTTCACTACAAATGTGCCATAAAACTAAAAAAGAAGGAGAAAAATGAGATGACAAAAACCATGTTGACCAGGGAAGCTTTCGAAGCCTCCCGACGGTTCATTGAAACGACCGCTCGCCCACAGGAAATTGCCATGTTCCGCTATGCCTTCAATGGGACATCCGCAGATTCTGTGATTGATGCCCTTAAAAGCTACCAGAATCCCGACGGTGGCTTCGGTCATGCACTCGAGCCCGACCTGAGAGCTCCAGAAAGCTCTGCTCTTTGTACATCGATCGCCTTCCAGGTACTCCGTTCTATCCATGCCCCGCATAATGAGGCCCTTATTTCATCTGGCATTGCATATCTTCTGGAGACGTTGGACAGACAGAAGGGTCATTGGCGGATCATCCCAATCTCAGCTGAGCAAAGTCCACATGCCCCCTGGTGGAATCAGGCCGGGCGTATGCAGGAATTCGCATCCTTCTCGCTCAATCCAACCGCAGAGCTCCTTGGCTACTTGTATGATTATCTGGGCGAGACTCATCGCGATATCCTATCCCTGGTGGCTGAACAGGTGATCAGCCACCTATCTGGCTTGGAGAAGATCGAGATGCATGAGCTTCTCTGTTGTCTTCGCCTGCTCAAGACTAAAACCTTGCCTGCGGAGGTTGACCGGTCGCTTCGCCAGAAACTGCTTAAGCTAATTGACCAGGCACTTACGTCTGATCCAGCCCAATGGAAGGAATATAATCTTCGCCCTCTGCAGGTTGTGGATGATCCTGGCTCTCCATTTATGGCGGGTCGCGAAGAATCTGTGGCTGCCAATCTCGAATATGAGATTTCCTCCCATAATGAAGACGGTTCATGGCCATTAACCTGGTCTTGGGGTGGTGCATTTCCGAACGATTGGCTTCTTGCAGCTCGTGATTGGTCTGGCAACCTCGCCTTGGATAAGTTATTGCTTCTCAAGCGCTTCCACCGCATCGCAGGAATTGTCTAACCAGTGCATATTAAATGCAATTGATTTCAAGCGCGATTCATGGCAAGCGTAGCGCAGTACGTCCACCCATCTTAGCCTGATCAGCGTCTATCTTCTTGATTATCGTTCAACCTTTATGATATAAGGCGCGGTATATCTCTCCGCCCCCACAAATCATTAAGGATATCCCGTAAAACAAAAGACGCCTCGGTCGGGCGTCTCTGCAACCTGAGTAAGAAAATTATCTAGAAATTTACGGGCTTAGACACCCACCAGGATGGCGCGCGTGGGAGCGCCATCGGCACCGCCCAGCTTGAGCGGCAGGCAGTGCAGGGTGTAACGCCCCTGGGATACTTGAGAAAGATCCAGACCCTCGATCACCACCACCCCGGCATTGAGCAGGATGGTATGCACCGCTGTTCCTAGTTTATATGGTGCAATGGATAGGTAATCGATCCCCACCAGCTTGACGTTACGGTCCACCAGTAATTCTGCGGCATCCACACTTAACCCCACGAAGTCTGCCTGGAATTCACTGTTGCCTTTTGACCAATAGTCTGAATTGCGCGTCTTGAATAGCAGCCTGCGTGTGCGGGGTGGGATGTCGGCTTGCATCAGGACCGAGGCAGTGATCAGGTTCACGTCCGGCAAATAGAGCACATATGCCCTTCCCACCAACAAGTCGAGTGATAAAGCCTCCACCGTTTTCCCATTATTCAAGAAGTGGTCCGGAGCATCCACATGCGTGCCCGTGTGACAGCTCATCTTAATGTGAGAGACGTTCGAAAGATCCCCCGAAGCAATACTGCTGGTGCGTTCCATGATGACGGGTGGATCACCAGGCCAGACGATCGTTTGTGGAGTTATCGTGAGGGTTATGTCATATGTCCGCATCGGCTACCTCCAATAAATACAAAATGAGTATAGAATAGAGTTAAAAATAATGCAACTTTTCTGAGTGTCAATTTTCGCAACACTAAAAAACCCCGCTTATCGCGGGGTCAATTATATTAACTAAAATGTTCAATGGTTAGCCAGGTTTATCCTGGCGAGGGTAGCTCTCTTCAATGCGTATGGGTTGATGCTCACACCTAAACCCTGCCCAGCAGGGACATCGATGGTGCTATCGGGGTTCAGTATAAAGCGTTCATGGGTAATATCTTCGTGATAATAGCGGTCGGTGGCAGAGATATCCCCGGGCAAGGTGAAACCCGGCAGAGACGCGATGGCAAGGTTGGATGCCCGGCCCACACCTGTCTCCAACATACCCCCGCACCAGACTGGAATACCCTGGCTCTTGCACAGGTCATGGATTGCCAAGCCCTGGCTCAAGCCTCCCACCCGGCCCGGTTTGATATTGATCGCCCGGCACGCTTTCATCTCCAGTGCCTGCCGTGCGAGACGGAGTGAAGTGATGCTTTCGTCCAGGCAGATGGGGGTACGAAACCTGGCCTGCAGTTGGCGATGGTCCCATAGGTCATCCTCAGCCAGAGGCTGCTCGATCAGCAAAAGGTCCAGCGTATCCAGTGGGGTCAACGAGGCAGCGCTCTCCAAGGTATAAGCTGAATTGGCATCCACCTGCAGGCGTAGCGAGGGGAATGCTTTGCGGACCGTCTGGGTGTCGCCCACATCGCGACCAGGTTTAATTTTAATCTTCACCCGCCGGTAACCCTGGTCGAGATACCCCTGAACGACTTCCACCAACCTCGAAGGCGACTCCTGCAGCCCAACCGAGACACCTACATCCACTTTCTGATGTACCCCACCCAGCATCTCACATAGGGAGGAGCCCCTCGCTTTGCCCAACAGATCCCAGAGAGCCATTTCCAGTCCGGCTTTGGCCATCAAGTGCCCACGCACAAAGGACATGCGCTGCTGCAACGCTTCGGCACTGCTGATCTCCTGAGCCATCACAGCCGGGGCAAGAAAATCCTGCAGGATATGCAAGGCAGTCCCCACGGTCTCATAGGAGTACCCGGGGTCGCGATCCGCCGGACATTCGCCATAACCAACTAAGCCATCCGCAAAGGCTTCTACCAGCACACAATCACGCATGTTGATGCGTCCAAATGAAGTCTCGAATGCAGATCGTAGAGGCATGCGCAGGTGATATAAAATGATGCGGTTGATCTTCATAGGGTGCTTTCTCCATGACATAAAACGTAATAGCTGCGGGGTGGGTAATCGGTCGAACGGACAAAATCGGTGGCCAGATAACCGGCTTTGAACAGGTCTTCGAAAATGCTGCGTGAGTGCAAGCGCCACTCCAACGCCAGACTGATATCAGACCCTTTGAGGGCGGGAAAATCGGCAGGGATTTCTACCAGCAGGATGGGTAAGTCCGTCCCCAAATTTAACTTGGTTTTTTCGACGGGATGGGGCAGACCTTTAATATCCAGCTCAGCGGGGTTAATGATTGCTGCCCCACCTGACAGGAAATGCACCAAGTCGAGATGGTTACGCCGCCTGCGGCTGAGACGCCGGTTCACCCGGTGAGAGTTCACCCACCAATCTATATTAAAGCGATCGGAAGGTAATCCCTGGTTCAAAACGTCATTCATTTTGCCGTAAAAATCGCGCAAATATGTGTCGCACACTGCACCAAGCCGGGTGATATTCAGCCAGGCATTGCGGCTCAGCAACGGGTCAAACGTCCAGGTGATGCGATCAATCCCCTGATGGCGGACCATCTGCCATTGAGCTCGCTTAAGGGCAAACCCAATCCCCTGACCCTGCCATTCGGGGCGGATACCAAGGATGCTGGAATAATGCTTTAAACGCGGACCATCTGGAGTGCTGTAGAACCCCGGAAAGCCAAACACGAACCCAACCAGCTCCTGGTCCACAAATGCTCCAATGAGCAGACCACCGCTATGCACCGCCGAGTTCATCAGGTGGGCTGGGATGATATCCGTCTCACTCTCTTGCCACACAAGGCGTTGGAGCTCCACAGCCTGATGCATCTCGTTCATATTTTCGATGATCTTTATCATCCAGGGAGGTTTCATCGACTCTTTACGGCTTGCTCCTCCTTCTTCGAAATAATGTGCGCAATAATGAAACGCGCCAGTTGGTTTCTTTAAGATGGTCCAAACGGTGATCAAAACGGGAGGGCAAGATGTTGAAGACACGGGACATCACATCCAAACTGCAGGTGCGGTTAGTTGCCAAATAGTCCAGCCAATAGACTGAAACTGGTAACCCCGGGAACATCGATTCGAATAGGACCGTGATGGCCCGCAGATATGGTGGAAAAATATGCACCAATCTTCGCCGAAGCTTAATTCGCTCCAGCACGGATTGTATAATATGATTAAAGGTTAAATATTCCGGACCACCTACGGAATAGGTCTGGTTTATGGTCAGGTCGTTATCCAATGCCCACACCAGGCTAGTGACCAGATCTTCCACCCAGATAGGTTGAAGGAGGGTATTCCCTTCCTCTGGGACGAAAAAGAAATAAGGCAGGGCATACAACAGACGCGCCAAACCGCTGGTGAAGTGATCATTCAACCCATACACCAGGGCAGAACGGATAATGGTGTGGCTCACCCCACTGCGCCGGATATTCTCCTCGGCGATACCTTTGGCTTTCAACACCGGGTAAGCGGAGGCACGGTCGGCACCCAGGTGACTCAGATAGAAAAAGCGCTTGACCCCCGCATCCGCTGCGACCCGGCTAACTGTTTGGGTGCCCAGGATGTCGATATCCATCAAGCTGGCGTGGGCGCCATGCCACTCGACCCCTGCCAGATGGTAAACGATATCCACGTCTATCATCGCTGATTGCACAGAGCGAGCATCGGTGAGGTTGCTGACTGCCACCTCCACCGGCATCCCTTTGGGCAGATCAGGTGATTGTTTCGATGGGCGGATGAGTAAGCGCACAGGCAAGCCAGATTCCGTCAGGTGGCGGACCAGTACCTTGCCAATAAAACCTGTGCCTCCAGTCACCAAAATCATGCCGTGATTATAGCATGGGGATATCGCACTTAATGGTTCACCCACGTACCCGAGCCCGGTATAAGTGCATAGGTGGCTGTTCAAACCTTACCCATCACTTGAACTTAAACCGCACAGCCTCGTCATCGATGACCAGATACAGGTTATTCTGGTCATTTAGTAATTTCTTATTTCGCAGGTTGGTGTAAAATTATGCATCCCACCCCACGAAGGAAAACCTTCCCATGAAAAATAAGCTGCCCACCTGGCGAAAATGGATGTATGGGTCCGGCGATCTGGGTTTCAGCCTTACCAGTACGATTGTGGCAGCGTATTTTGCCATTTTCCTCACGGATGTCGTGGGGGTATCCGCCAAGATCGCAGCTATCGCCATCTTTGTCGGACGCACCTGGGACTATGTCAATGACCCTTTGTTTGGCTATATCTCTGACCGCACCCGCACGCGATGGGGTCGGAGGCGCCCCTATTTACTCTTCGGACCGATCCCCTTCGCCATCATTTTTACTTTAATGTGGTGGAGACCCCCCATACAGGGTGATATCCCATTAGCGATTTATTATGCATTCATCTATGTGCTCTATGACGCGGCTGCTACGATGATTTATATGCCTTACTTTGCCCTAACCCCAGAGCTGACCTCGGATTATGATGAGCGCACATCGCTGACTTCGGTAAGGGCATTTTTCTCCATTTTTGGCAGCCTGCTGGCATTTACCATCCCGCTAATGATCGTGAACGGTTTTTCACCGGGTCATGCCTCGAACGTATTATGGATGGGGATTATATTTGCCATCATCTCCGCGATCCCGTTGTATGTGGTATTTTTTGGCACGCGTGAGCGTCCGGAATTAATGCAGCAAAAACAGCCCGGGTTGCGGGAATCCATCCGGGCATCATTCCAAAATCGACCTTTCATCTTTGGCACGGTCATTTACCTGTTCACCTGGGTGACGGTGGACATCCTGCAGACCATCCTGCTCTACTTTATCAAGTACGTCGTCAATCGGGAAGGCAGCAGTGATGTGATCATGGCCACCATATTCGTGGTGGGCATCTGTGCGCTACCGTTATGGACTTGGACCTCACGTAAGTTAAATAAGCGTTTGGCATACATTGCTGGTATGGCGTTTTTCGCGGCAGTGTTGCTGGTATTGATCAACCTGACCCCTGCCACTCCGCTATATCTGATCCTCGGGTTATGCGTTCTGGCTGGGATTGGTGTATCGGCTGCGCATGTGATCCCTTGGGCAATCATCCCCGATGCCATCGAGTATGGTGAATTAAAAACCGGTGAAAGACACGAGGGCATATTTTATAGTCTGATCTCGCTCTCTCAGAAAGTTGCCTCATCCTTTGCCATCCCCCTGGCGTTACTGGTGTTGGATGCCACCGGGTATATCCCCAACAGTGCCGTACAACCTCCCAACGCAGTGCTGGGCATTCGTATTGTGACTGGACCCATCCCGGCAGCCATGTTATGCATTGGCATCGTGTTTGCCATCCTATACCCATTAGGGCGTGAGCGTTATACACAGATCGCGCGTGAGCTTGAAGATCGCCGTACTGCAGCCACTAAAGGAGGATCATGAGCACGATCGAAATCCTCCCCGTCGAGACATCTACACAACGGCACCGTTTTATTATATTCCCCTGGCAAATCTACCGTCATGACCCACTGTGGGTTCCACCACTCGTCGGGGAACGGATCAAGTTCATTGACCCCACTAGCGGAGTATTCTTTCAGCGGGGAAATGCTGAATTCTATATAGCATACAAAGATGGAAAGCCTGCCGGGACGATCTGCTGTGCGAATGATAAAACCACCAACACCGCTCGTGGCCTGAAGGATTGCATGATCGGGTTCTTCGAGTGCATCCAAGACCAGGAGGTTGCCACGGTTCTATTCGACCATGCCCGAAAGTGGGCCTTAGCGCACGGATTGGAGACGCTATACGGTCCATTTAATCTGGACTATGAGGATGGGTATGGCGTGCTCATCGAGGGGCGTGACCGACCACCTGTCATCCTGTGTGGGCATACCCCGGCGTATTATCAAGGGTTTTTCGAGCAATATGGTTTTCTACCGGCGCGTGGCGATAACCTGGCTTATGAAATTACACCGTCCATGGCATCTGCTGAGATTCAGCGCCTATCACGATTATCCGAAAGACTACGGCGGCATAATTGGATTAAAATCCGTTCAGGTGACATGCAGCATTGGGAGGATGAGGTGGAACGGGTTTACATCCTGCTAAATAAAGCCCTGACGCACTTGCCTGACTTTATCCCCTGGCCGCGCGAAGGTCTGCAAGCCTCACTGGAACAATTCCGCCAGATTGTCGACCCCGAGCTGGTATTGTTCGCAGAAGTGGATGGAGAAGCTGTTGGTTGGTTCCCAGGGATTCCTAATGTTAATGAAGCCCTGATTCATGCCAATGGACTGCGGTACCCATGGGATACTCTGAGGATGCTACCCTACTTGCGCAGGCAACCTAAATGCCTGGCGATCAAGAGCGTGCTGGTGCTGCCCGAGTATTGGGATACAGGGGTGGCCGTAATGCTGTTCGATGAGATGGCCAGACGCGCCATACCTAAAGGATATACCTGGTTTGACATGTCGCTGACCTCGGATGATAACCCCTATACCCCCACCCTGGCAACACGGGCTGGCGCCCGGCTGTACAAACGTTACCGTGTTTACCGGTTGAAGCTCTAAAAGGGGCTGATTGCGTAACAACCAGAGGATAAAAAAATGATCGACCTTAACCGGTCGATCATTTTCAGCCTAGCAATGAGATATTGTTTGAAGTCCGTAAACTTTGTAATTGGGGTTATTCCATCTGCTCGAGCTTGGCTAGCTTGGTCTGCTTACCCCGTTCATGGGATTCAAGGATGCGCTTGCGAATGCGGTAGCTCTTCGGTGTGACTTCGAGTAGCTCATCATCTGCCAGGTATTCAATTGCTTCATCCAGGCTCATCTGCCGGGGTGGGGTCAGGCGGATTTCCATCTCACCCCGGGCGGCGCGCACATTGGTCATATGTTTTTTCTTGCAGACATTCACCGTCAGATCCCCCGGACGTTGGTGCTCACCCACCACCATACCCTCATACACGTCCACACCTGAGCCACAAAATAGAATGCCGCGGTCTTGGGCGTTATTCAAGCCATAGGTGGTGGTGACACCGGTTTCCCACGAGACGATTGAGCCAGCCTCACGCCCCGACATAGCCCCGACCATGGGGAGATAATCATAAAAAATGGTGTTCATGGTCCCTGCACCGCGTGTAGCGGTCAGGAACTGATACCTGAAACCCAATAAGCCGCGTGTAGGTACCAGATATTTCAGTCGCACGCTATTTTCCTGCGTGTCCAGCATGTCCAGCATCTGACCACGCCGTCCACCCAGCATCTCAACCACCACACCCACCGTCTCCTGGCTGGTTTCGATATACAGCTCTTCGAATGGCTCTAGCATCTCTCCGTTCTCACCCTCCCGCAGGATGACCTCCGGGCGGGAGACCTGGAACTCGTACCCCTCCCGGCGCATGGTTTCGACCAAAATTGCCAGGTGAAGCTCACCGCGACCAGAGACGAGGAATGAATCGGGAGTGTCCATTTCAGCCACGCGCAAAGCTACATTGGAACGCAATTCATCAAAAAGCCGTTCTCGCAGCCGTCGCGAGGTATTCCAGCGTCCTTCCCGACCTGAAAATGGGGAGGTGTTCACCCCAAATGTCATTCTTACGGTTGGCTCCTCCACTTTGATGGGTGGCAACGAAATTGGGTTTGCAGGGTCTGCTAGAGTCTCCCCAATGCCAATACCTTCCAATCCTGCCAGGGCTACAATCTCACCAGCAGCAGCTTCATCCACTTCCACGCGTTTCAAGCCTTGATGGACATACAAATAGCGGGCACGCTCGGGCAGCACCTCGCCTTTCACGGTGATGCGTGCCAGAGCTTGACCTAGCTGCATCTTCCCGGCAAAGATACGCCCAACAGCAGTTACGCCCCGGTAATCATCATATCCTAGGGTAGTTACCAACATCTGCAGGGGAGCTTCAATATCCACAAGTGGGGCAGGGATGTGCCTAAGGATAGCCTGAAAAAGTGGCTGCAGGTCTGGACCCAGCTCGGGGGTTATCCCAGCCTGGGCAGTGATGGCATTGGCATAAATAATGGGGAAGTCTGCCTGTTCATCGGTGGCACCCAGCTCGATGAAGAGATCAAAGGTCTGGTTTAGCACCCGCGAAGGCTCAGCATCCTTTCGGTCAACCTTATTGATCACTACAATCGCCCGGTGACCCATCTCAAGGGCTTTCTTGAGAACAAAACGGGTCTGAGGCATGGGACCTTCCGCCGCATCTACCAGCAACAGAACGCCATCCACCATGTTCATCACGCGCTCAACCTCACCCCCAAAATCAGCATGCCCTGGGGTGTCCACGATGTTGATCTTGACCTGACCTTGGATCACGTTATCCCAAATCTCGATGGCAGTATTTTTCGCCAGGATAGTGATGCCGCGTTCGCGTTCGAGCGCATTCGAATCCATCACCCGTTCCACCACCTGTTGGTTCTCCCGAAAAGTATGGGCTTGTTTGAGCAGACCGTCGACCAGGGTCGTCTTGCCATGATCAACATGGGCAATAATGGCAATATTCCGTAAATCTTTTCGTTCGGTAATCACAATATTTTTCCAGTGTTTACATACAAAAACCCCGACCAATGAGGTCGAGGTCGGTATCATCGGGATGCAATCTTATCAGAGAGCTGACTTTTTGAACAGGGCGGGGAAATTAATTCCCCACGGTTTTTGCCAGGTTATGGATCCATTTTCGCGAAAAGAAACGATAAACCCCCAACAACCACTTGGAAATTTCTTCAGACATCACCAACAAGTACACCCAATAAACCGGCAGGTGGAACAGGAAAGCCCCAGCGAATGCCAACGGCACACCCACCACCCAAATGATCACACCATCCAGGATTAATGCAAACCGGGTGTCACCACCGCTACGAAAGATGCCAATGAATAAGATCATGTTAGATGCCCTGAGCCACAGAAGCAATCCAAGGATCGTGAGTACACGGTGAGCATAATCGATAACCAAGGGGGTGACGTTGTACAGCGATAGAATCGAATTCGAGCCCGCCAGAACAAGCGACCCGATGCCTACCGCGCCTATTATGCCCAGTGCCTCAGAGCGCGCAGCATAACGGAAAGCCTGGCTCTCCTCTCCTTCCCCGATGCGATTGCCAACCAGGACGGCACAGGCGTGCCCAATGGCATTGAACAGGACCAATGCCATTTGATCAATCGAACCGACAATATTCATGGCGGCAATTGCATCGGTGCTGATACGGGCATAGACAACACTATAAGCAGTGGTGCCCATCGACCATAGAATCTCGTTAGCGACAACCGGTAATACTGGCTTGAGGACATTTCCGGCAAAAACCAGGTTATAGCTGAACAACTCGCGTAGTTTACCGGCTGCTGGTGAATCTTTGCGGTAAGTCAGCCATAATAATACGCTGCACTCCACGATACGGGATACTAAAACTGCGATCGCCGCCCCATGCACACCCATGGATGGCAACCCCAACTTACCAAAAATAAGAACATAGCTAAGCAGCGTGTTTATCGAAAGGGCTGTGAAAGTGACGAACAAGGGTGTTTGGACATCCCCGGTGCTGCGCAGGACAGCTGAATAACAGAATGATATGGCATATAAAAGAAACGAAAAACCGATAATGCGCAGATAATCACTGCCCAGGGCGATAACGGAGGGATCTTTTGAATAGATGCTCAATGCCCCAGCAGGGAAGAATTCTGCGATGACCAAGAAGATCGTCCCAGCAGTTAAACCTAATGTCAGTGCTAAGCCAAGCACTTTGCGGATATTAAGGATGTCTCCTTTTCCCCACAGCTGGGCAGTGAACATGGCGGAGCCACTGGTGATACCGAAGAGCATGAGATTAAGCAGGAAGAAGATCTGGTTGGCCAACCCCACTGCAGCCACCGGCACAGCCCCAAGCTGACCAATCATCACCACCCCGACCATATTCAGTGAAGACATAATGAATTGCTGCAAGGCAATGGGTAATGCGATCTTGTATAAACGCCGATAATATTCTTTATCGATAAAAAATTCGATCAAAGAACTGTAGCGCCTACGGTCAAGACTGATTGACAATCTTACTCTCCATATACTGTGGTTGATTCCCGACTTAATCACGCAATTTTAACAGGCTTTGTCAAAATTCGTAATGAGACATTAATATAAATATAGGATTTTACGAGTTGTAATGATAGTACAATAAATTGAGCATTTAATCGTTTGTTTCTTCGAACCCATGGGTGGGTTAAGGTGTTTGTAAAGTAAATGTACCTGTGGTAATGCAACCTGATCCTGGGATAACCGGAAGAAGATAGAGGGAATAATGCGAGCAAGCTGGACGCCCATTATTCATACCGGTGAACAAAAACTGACTGATTCATTAGTCTATGACCTTGCACGCTTTATTGGGTCTCCATTCAGCTACGACATGGTCGGATTTGAAAATATAGAATCACCGCCCCCGGCGATCTATATTGCCAACCATCTGGGTGCAATTGGCCCAATCGAGACGATTCTTTCAGTCCCTATCCGCTTTTATCCCTGGATCATCACTGAGATGACTGACTTCAAACGCGCCCCTCAGTATCTATTTGACGACTTTGTTTATCCTGTCTTGCATCTAGGCGGTCGATTTGGTTTGCTATTTTCCACACTGTTGACGAAAATCTCAGTCCGGTTGCTCAGGGCAATTGGATCTGTTTCAATTGATCGCTTTGGGGGCTCGACGACGGATGGTTTCCGTCACAGCCTCAGATTGCTCCATGAAGGAAAAGACCTGCTCATATTTCCTGAAGACTCTCTGCTACCGCTTGACCCTGAAACTTTAATGCGCCATTTCATGCCGGGGTTCGCCACCCTTTGCAGCTTGTTCCAGGGTGAGGCAGGCACCCTTTTACCGGTGTACCCAATGGCAGTGCATGCAGGTAGTGAAACGGTGGCGATCGGAAAGCCTGAATATTACTGTCCGCAAGGGCACCATCGCGAGGCAATTAACGCTTTCTCGGCGCAGGTGGAGACGCGTGTCAGAGAGCTATACCTGGAAATGAAGAAAAATGCTAATGAACTATTAGAATGATCAGCGACCCAATAGCATCCACCACACCTGAAATCAAAGACGTCACCGATGCCCTTTTCTCCCAGCTGATGAGTGTGATGGGTTTAAAGCACCCCAATTGGGTTACCCGCTGTCTTTACCCATTTTTTTTCTTCCCAACCCGACGCTTGTCCAGGTTATTGGTCGACCTGGACCGGAATATCGCCCAAAATGGATGGAATTTGGCGGTCAATCAATTCCTGGGTAATTTTGTCACCAGCGTTTATCTTGATGGCGAGAAGACGATCCCCAAGAATGGACCGTTGATGGTGGTTTGCAACCATCCTGCAGCTTATGATGTGGTCATCCTGGCAGCATGCATCCAGCGGGACGACCTCAAGATCCTGGCTTCGGATATCCCTATCATCCAAATGCTGCCCAATATTGCTACGCATATCATTCCGGTCCCGTATAACATCCCGGCTCGCCTGCAAACTGTGCGGAGTGCAATTCAACACTTAAAGAATGATGGGGCAATCCTGCTTTTTCCACGTGGGGAAGTGGAGCCTGACCCAGTCGTTTCACTTGGTGCAGAGCAGAGCTTATCAGGTTGGTCTCCCAGCATTGAGCTGTTCTTGCGCAGGGTGCCTCAAACCATTTCAGTGGTAGCCATTGCAAGTGGTATGCTCTCCGGAAAATGGTTCAAGAATGCATTGATCAAGCAATGGAAAAAGTACGAACAACGCCAAAAAGTTGCAGAAATCTTCCAGATCGCCTCCCAGCTGTTTACCGGAATGAAACCGATAGCCACACCGAGGGTCATTTTTTCGTCTCCACTGGCGATAGATGATTTGGGGGGGGAAGAAGCATCCGATGGGGTCTTATTGGCAAGCCTGACCGCACAAGCCCGCGGTTTATTATCGCATCACCCCCATATTTGAATTAAGGGTTCATCTCATATTCGTCTTTCAATGGGTAGACCTGGTTCAGCCACACTCGGCTGAATCGTTCCTGGTTGACCACAGGTCGTTGAATCATACGCAGGCAAAATTCCATTTGATCCCTGGTTGTGCTAGGCTGACTGTACAGCTTAAGCGCAAATCCTGAGAGGTCACGCACCATAAAATCAAAAATCTGGTCCACCAGATCATCATCGATCGAATAGACTTCCACGTTTTCCAGGATCAGCTGTCCATACACCACCTGTGTGAAAGCTTCCCCAAGGGTTAGCAGGAAATCCGTATCCTTCACCTGTTCCTGGCTGGGGGTGGCTTGAGTCAGCATCGTTTTGAAAACACTGATCTGTTCTTTGAATGTCCTGACATTAGGAACAGCATGGGCTTCAAAGATTGGGGTGTAATCGTGAAATTGGATCTGGCTCAGACCTTTTGCAGGACCCTGGTGAAAAAGAAAATTATCATTACGGGCTGCGTGCTGGCAGGAGACCTGTGGATAGTCTTTGTGGTTGAAGAAATAATTCGCCATAAATTTTACGATTAATGCAATATTGACATGCACCGTCCCCTCCAGCTTGGGCAGAGCGCGGATGTCCCGAGCTGCCATTTCAAAGTACATATCCTTCTCAAACCCCTTGGCAGCGATTACATCCCATAGCAGATTGATAACCTGTTCGCCCTGGGTGGTGACCTTCATTTTGACCACCGGGTTATAGAGCAAGTAGCGTCTATCCTCTGGAGTGGCTATGCGCATATAATCGGCTGCGCGCAAGGTGAACAGCTTCATCGCAACCAGGCGGGCATATGCGTCGGTGAACATCATCTTCACATGCGGGAAATCTGTCACAGCCATACCATATAACCTGCGGTAAGCTGCATGGTGAATGGCTTCATAAAAGGCGTGCGTGCAAATGCCAATTGATCCCCACCCCAGGTTGTACTTGCCAATATTAACCGTATTCAAGGCAGCATCCCAGGCAGCCTGACCTTTAGATAGAATCTCCGCCTCCGTGATTGGGTAATCACGCAAAGCAAAGTTCGCCACGTAAGATTGGCTGTTAGTCACATTCTGGATCAGGTCATACCCTTTTTGACGGTAATCAGCCACAAAGAACACATACTCACCCGACGGCATGACCTTGCCGAAGGTCGAGACCATGGGGGCCAGGTTGCCATTCCCAATATAATATTTTTCCCCATTGGCCAGGTATGTCCCATCTGATTGGAGCGCCAGATTCATCTCGGTGGAATAAATATCTGCCCCATGCTGGCGTTCGGATAAACCGAAGGCGAAGACCTCTCCTTCACTTAACAATCGTGCTGCTTTCCGTTTTAGTGCTTCATTCTCGCTTTTCCAGATGGGACCCAAGCCGAGGATGGACACCTGCCAGGTATACCAATATGCCAGACCATAAAATGCAAGAATCTCATTGAACTCGCAATTACGCCAGGTATCCCATCTACCTTCCCCTCCACTATATTCCGCAGGGGTCAGCAATGTGGCGAAAATTTTCTCATTTCTCTGAAAGTTCAGGAAGTCCGCATACCACACACCTTCTCGGTCATCCGCTTTGAGCTTTCGTTTCCCCTTGTCCTCGAAAAATTGGATCGTTTTTACCATAATATCCCTTGAGCGCTCATCAGGGTAATAGCGATTATGCTTTTTGGGGTTCAAGAGAAGGGTATTCATTCAGATTTCCTCCTTGGAAGTGCGCAGGCAACGACTATATGTTATCTTAGCTATTCCAAAAGTCAATACTATAAATAAACAACTTCAGCAAAACGAAGAGCCAAGGAGGTATCCAGGTCGAGAATCCCAATCCGTTTCTAGATGGCATGAAAAAAGCGCTTAATTAATGACAATAAGCCAATATTGTGCAATAATAGTGCAAAGTTGTTTGTGCACGGTCGTTAGTACACAACCACCAAGGAGGATCGATATGAAAGATTATAGCGATAAATCATATTGGTTGGCTACTTATGGTGATTATCTACCTAACCCACCGTTACAAGGTGACTTGAAAGTCGACATTGCTATTATTGGTGGAGGGTTCACCGGCCTGTCCGCCGCTTACAACCTACTCAAGGATGACCAGGGTTTATCGGTTGCCGTCCTTGAGGGCGAGGTGGTGGGCTTCGGTGCCAGTGGTCGCAATGGTGGTTTTTCGATGACCCTTTTCGGTCTTGAGCCTGCCGTGACCAAAGCCATCTTTGGTCACCAACGTACTGTGGAAGCGCACCGGTATATGGAACGCGCAGTCGATTATGTGGATGAGCTGATCAAGAAATACAATATTCAGTCCGATTATTGGTACCCGGGTTTTCTGCGCGCCGCCACCACTACAGGCTATGTCAAGCGCATCCAGCATGACCTGGATATATTGACCTCGATGGGGATTACCGGTATCACGTGGATCGACTCTGACCAGATTAGAAATGAAGTTAATTCCCCACGCTTTCTGGGAGGTTGGTGGGAACCACGGTCAGGTCTGCTTAATCCTGCTAAACAGGTACGGGAATTGAAGCGTCTCGCCATGCAATTCGGCGTCCATGTATATGAAGAAACACCGGTGATTGAAATCCAACGCGGAACAGACTTCACATTAATCACTCCCAACGGCAAAGTGACCGCCGTGAAAGTCATCTTCGCAACCAATGCATACTCCCACTTGTTCTCACAACTCAAGCGTAAGCAGGTACCCGCATTCACCCACATGGTGGTGACTGAGCCGTTAAGCCAGGCTCAGCTAGAGCCAATTGGCTGGAAAAACCGCCAGGGACTGGAAGATGCCCGTAATTTGGTACATTATTTCCGCCTGACCATCGATAACCGTTTAACGATGGGAGGCAGTGATGTCAGTCTGGCTTATGGTGGGAGCATGGAGCACGATTTGAATCCCCATACTTTCGCCGATCTTGAGCGGGATATCATCTGGCTTTTTCCGCATCTGAAAGGTATACAGATCACTCATCGGTGGGGCGGGCCTGTATCGGTACCCCTGGATATGGCACCTGCCTTAGGCTTTCTGGGTGATGAACGCGCCATTTATAGCCTGGGCTGTGTCGGGCACGGCGTCTCAATGACCCATTTAAACGGGCGCACCCTGGCAGACCTGGCACTTGAGCGTAAAACCGACCTGACGGATGTGTGGTTCGTTAACCGCCGCATGATCCCCTGGCCTCCTGAACCAATCCGTATGGTAGCTAGCCAGGCAATCCGGGGTTATCTGCGCCTGGAAGATAGCATGTTCGAGCGAGGGATAACGAGAAAGGATTGATCTTGCCTATCATTTCAGCCACAGCAGTCGCCTGCCCAAATATCGCCTTTATCAAATATTGGGGTGACATCGATCCATCCTTGCACATTCCAACAAATGGATCTATTTCCATGAACCTGGCTGAGCTCTCTACGCGCACAACGGTGAGTTTTGATCCATCGTTGTCACATGACCAATTTGGGCTTAATGGTGCACCAGCGACTGGTGAAGCTCTTGAGCGGGTAAATAAATTACTCAACCGTGTACGTAAATTGTCAAACATCTCTACCTTTGCCAGTGTGGAAAGTCACAACAACTTCCCCATGGCAGCCGGGATTGCCTCTTCCGCCTCGGGGTTCGCTGCCCTGAGTCTGGCAGCATCGCGTGCGGCAGGATTATCGCTGGACGAGAAGGATCTCTCGCGCCTGGCACGCTCGGGTTCCGGCTCAGCCTGTCGTTCGATCCCTGGCGGGTTTGTGGAGTGGCAGGCAGGCCATGATGATGCGGATTCTTATGCGTATTCCATTGCGCCACCCAGCCACTGGAATCTGGTGGATTGCATTACATTAGTAAGCCAGACGGAAAAACCAGTGCTCTCAAGTGTTGGTCATTCGCTGGCCTACACCAGCTT
>CAZXPK010000072.1:0-17967 GCA_964642565.1 uncultured Anaerolineaceae bacterium | reverse complement strand
CCTTTATAAATCTTTTAAATAAAAGCCCTCGTATATCGGTCGTTCTTCACCGATATTAGTGCTCTTCTATATCGGTCGTTCTTCACCGATATTAGTGCTCTTCTATATCGCTTGCCTTTTATCGATGCAGCAGTCTTTTATACAAATTTAACTTTATCGATAATTTTCCAACTATACTAATTGATCTATTGGTAGTGATCATCTGTATCGATAAGTATTCAACCCTGATGCGCTTCACTACCCACGCCTTCTATTTACCCATCAGAAATATAAGGTCGACCTCTTCTCTCATTCAGTACAAAAAATGCTCCAGCTTGACCTTCCACCATTCCTCTCACTCCGTGAAAAGATATTTGAATGCAATTATTTTTTTTCAATTCAAACCCCTTGGCACATCTTTAGTCACTTCATCCAATGCTGGTTCTCTTTTATGGTCTTGTAGCCGGAAAGAAAAGGCTCTCAGTGTCCTCTTTTCCCGTAATTTTTCTCAATTCTCCCATAGAGCTTAGCGGTGAAATCGGTTTCGTTCCGTTTCGTTTTTTTTGAGGGACGATTTTTCCTCATCGGTCCGGTTGCTGACTATCTGCATCCATCACTGTTACCGTAGCCATATTCACGATATCATGTCGTATCATCCCGATCCTGCCATGATTATCTACATAGATATTCTAGATATCTCACATCTAGCTACCTTCACCGGTTTACCGCATCCATCACCGCTACTGCGGCAATATTCACGATGTTTCTCACATCATCACCGGTCTGCAACACGTGAATGGGCGCTCCAATTCCCAACAAGATAGGACCAATCGCCTGGGCATTCCCAAGCCTTGCCAGCAGCTTATAAGCAATATTGGCTGCTTCGAGCGAAGGAAAAATCAGCACGTTGGCGTCCCTCACCTGGCTGAATGGGTAACGTTGATCGATAAGCTCGGGTACCACGGCTGTATCAGCTTGCATTTCACCATCCACAGGGAAGTCGGCACCGCGCCCGCGGATTATATCCACTGCTTGTCGAACTTTCTCTGACAATGGGTGTGGTGTGCTGCCAAAATTGGAGAAGGAAAGCAGCGCCACACGCGGCTCAATCTGTAGCTGGCGTGCGAAATCTGCCACCAGAAATGCAATATCCGCCAGATCCTCAGCACTGGGCTCAATATTCACCGTGGCATCTGTAAAAAGATAAGTGCGCCTGCCTACAATCATAATGTACACACCCGCTGCAATTCGCTTTCCGGGTTGGGTGTGGTGGATGCGTAACGCTGGACGAATGACATCTGGATAATCGAAAGTCAACCCCGAAACCGACGCATCTGCATCTCCCATTTTGACCATCATGGCGGTGAATACATTCGGTTCCAGCATCCGCCGCCGGGCATGCCATATGGTGACTCCTTTGCGTTGGCGGAGTTGTCTGTAAGTTTCAGCATATACTTCAAACCGTGGGAAATTCTCGGGATCCACGATAAGCATGTTATCGTCCAGTCCCAAGGCCTGCAATTTACCTCGAATGACCCATTCCCTACCAACCAGGATGGGAATCCCAATCTCCTCATCCAGGATTTGCGCTGCAGCTCGAATGATCTTGGCTTCTTCACCCTCCGCAAACACGATACGCTTCTTTGGTGATGCCGCTTTTGCTTTATTCATAATGTAATAGCGCACCTGTTCCCCCATTCCTTGCCTGTATGCCAGCTGCTGGCGGTATTCTTGTAAATCAATCGGTTTGCGTGCTACACCGGATTCCATCGCAGCTCGAGCAACCGCCGGTGACTCCCATAACAGCACGCGTGGATCGAGAGGCTTGGGGATGATGTATTCCGGACCAAACTTCAACGCTTCCAAGCCATACGCCCTCAAGACACTATCAGGTACATCTTCCTTGGTGAGGGCTGCCAATGCCTGTGAAGCCGCCACTTTCATCTCTTCATTGATTGCCCTGGCTCTGACATCCAGCGCCCCACGAAAAATATATGGGAAACCCAACACATTATTGATCTGGTTCGGGTAATCCGAGCGCCCGGTAGCCACAATTGCATCCGGACGGGCTTCCTTCGCCAGCTCATACTTAATTTCGGGGTCAGGGTTTGCCATCGCAAATATCAGCGGTTGTGCTGCCATGGTTTTAACCATTTCGGGCGTAAGGATATCGGCAATGGAAAGCCCATAGAAAACATCCGCATCCCTCACTGCCTCAGCCAGGGTACGCTTATCCGTCTTATTTGCCAATCGTTCTTTATATTTATTCATTCCCTCCATGCGACCCTTATATACCACCCCACGCGTATCCACCAGGAGGATGTTCTCCCGACGTGCACCGAGACGGATCATTAGCTCCGCGCAGGAAATGGCAGATGCACCCGCCCCCGATATGGTAATATGCACCTCATCCAGCTTTTTTCCAACCAGCTCCAACCCATTGACCAGGGCAGCCCCTGAGATGATTGCTGTGCCGTGCTGGTCATCGTGGAAGACCGGTATATCCAGCATACCTTTGAGGGTCTCTTCGATATAAAAGCACTCCGGTGCTTTGATATCCTCCAGATTGATGCCTCCGAAGGTCGGTGATATAGCCGCTGCGGCTTGAATAATCACATCTGGATCGTGTGAGTTGACTTCGATATCGAACACATCCACATCAGCAAAGCGCTTGAACAAAACTGCTTTACCTTCCATAACCGGTTTCGATGCCAATGCACCCCGGTCCCCCAGACCTAATATAGCTGTTCCATTGGTGATGACCGCCACTAAATTTCCTTTGGAGGTGTATTCGTAAGCAAGCTCAGGATCCTTTTCAATATCCAGGACCGGTACTGCCACCCCCGGTGTATAAGCCAAGCTGAGGTCGCGCTGCGTTTCCATGGGTTTGGTTGGAACCACCGATATTTTGCCAGGTTTCCCCTCCAGGTGGTGATATTCAAGTGCTTCTTCGCGTGTGACTTTAGTCATTATCATTCCTCCTAGTTATGCTCAATGAGCGCTTGTACAGAGAAAAACGATGTGATGAATTCTCCACAATTTTACCCCGCCTGGTCTTGAAGTCGATGAGCTATTGGTTAATGTATTAGTTACAAGCACGCGTGATCTTCATATTCTGCGAGTACTGCTGGCTTTGTAATTCAAGCTTTCTGAAGAGAGCAAGCTATATAAGGGAGACGGTCAACAGGATGACAGACAGTACCAAAGCGATCCCCAAACCCTGATTAAATTGGTAGCCTCTTCCACTTTTTCTGCTTCTTTCAGCTGTGGATCGATGGCAGTAAAACATACACGGGCTGAGCGCACTAATAATGGCGCTGAATCAAAAACCTGTGCTATGACCACTGCCACTGATGTAAATGGCAAGGTAATAGTGAGTCTATATAAAAATGAATATAAAATGCAAGTGTGATTGTTCAATAATATTGATACCAATCGTATTTAGGCTTTACTCCGCCTGACATTAGACGGAGATGAATAACCATGCTTGTATTTCACCTAATTTGCATAATTTCATGTATAATATATGCATCGTTACCGGAATTATCTACTTTTCACCTTTGGTGAAAAGTAATTAATAAACGCTGGGCTCCATAGGTCTATAGATGAACGAAAGGATCTTCCTTTCAAATCCTCTCACTTCTGTCCCGGCAATATGCCAATCGCTGCGTGATTTCTTACTACTTCATCTTCCCTGCAGCTGCGGCTATGATTTGAAACTGACTTGAGAAACTTGAAACGTTCTGTGTCTGGATAACCTGTACTGCACACAAACCTTGTTAACCTGTTTGGCAGAATAGGTTGGTGCTAAATCGGATAGCTTAGGGATATGACTTGTGAAGGTTGAAATAATTTTAACAAACCCTCTCAAAATACATGTAATATTTTCTAGGACCAAAATCTATCCGGATTCGCCCTAAATGGGAGATTTGGGATTTTTTCCCAGACAATGGATTGAAGATCAGCTCAATCCTACATTGACACTGAACCTTAGCTAAAACTCATCAGCGTACGATCATAGCCGTGACCCGAGGAGGAGGGGCGCGGCTATTATATTTCGGAGAGATATATGAACGATATTGTCGCTGGTGGAAAAGTCACAGCCCTGAAAGTCCAAAAACACCATCCCAATCGGGTCAACGTTTATCTGGATAATGAGTTTTCTTTTGGATTATCACGCATCACCGCTGCGTGGCTCCAGGTAGGCCAGGAATTAAGCCCTACAAAGATCGCCAAATTACAGGCAGAGGACGAACGCGAAGTGGCGTATATTCAGGCTTTGCGTTTCCTGGATTATCGCCCACGCTCTCGTGCTGAAGTACGCCGTAACCTGGAAAAACATGCTATACCACCCGATGTCATCAATGATGTCTTTAAGCGTTTGGAGCGATCCGGGTTGGTGAATGATGAGCGCTTTGCTCAGGATTGGGTGGAAAATCGAAGTGAATTCCGCCCACGCAGCCGTAGAGCATTAGCTTTCGAGCTGCACCAGCGGGGGCTGGACGATTCTGCGATTAATAAGGCTTTGGAGGGGTTAAACGAAGAAACCCTGGCATACCAGGCGGCACTCAAACAAGCACGTCGATTTGAGGGATTGCCGATGCGTGATTTTAGCAATAAACTTGGCAGCTACCTGGCAAGGAGGGGTTTCTCTTACGAAATTATCAAGGAAGTCGTGGCAAAAGTCTGGGACCAGAAACAAGAGCAAGCAGATGAATGACTCACTTGTGAGCTGTATTCTTCTGATGATTTTAAGATATCGTGAGGTTAATTCATGAATCCAGGGACGGTCGTGATTATTGCCGTATTAACCCTATTTATTGGGGTAGCCATCGGATACGGGTTTTATTATTTTCTTGCCAAACAGGAAAAAGCCAGACTGCAAATCAAAGCTGAAAATATCCTCACAGAAGCTGAGGAAAAAGCGAAAGATATCGAGCTGCAGGCGAAAGATAAAGCATTGCAAGTCCGTCAGCAAGCTGATGCCGAAGTTTCCCACCGGCGAGCTGAAATCAGCCGTGAGGAAGACCGATTAACCAAACGGCGCGAGGAGCTCGATAACCGCACAGATCGGCAGGAAAAACGCGAGGCTGCATTAAACAAGCGCCAAAGTGCCATTGATAAACGCTCAAATGAGATCGAACAAATGTACGAAGACGAAATAGCTGAGCTGCAGCGCATCTCCCAAATGACCAAGGAGGATGCACGCGGGGTCTTGCTGGCCGAGGTGGAAAAAGATGCCCGCGATGATATGGCTCGTATTATCCGCCAGGTGGAAGCAGAAGCACAGGAAGATGGCGACCAGCGGGCACGCGAGATTATCACCACTGCCATTCAACGCGTGGCATCTGATCATGTCAGCGAAGTCACCACTTCCACAGTATCCATTCCTTCCGACGAGATGAAAGGACGTATCATCGGTCGGAATGGCCGCAATATCCACGCTTTCGAACAGGCTGCAGGTGTAGACGTGATCGTCGATGACACACCGGAAGCGGTAACCATTTCCTGCTTTGATCCGGTGCGACGTGAGGTTGCCCGGCGCTCTCTGGCAAAGCTGGTGCTGGATGGTCGCATCCACCCAGCTCATGTGGAGAAGGTACTCAAAAACGAACAAAAAGAAGTTGATCACATCATTGTGGAAGCGGGTGAACAAGCAGCTTTTGATGCTGGTGTGCCTGGTTTGCACCCTGAAATTACCAAGATGCTCGGCAGGCTCAAATTTCGTACCTCCTATGGACAGAACCAGCTTGATCACGCAGTCGAAGTTGCCCGTTTGGCTGCAGTGATTGCTTCCGAGCTGGGAGCCAACGTCGAAACTGCCAAAGCCGCAGGATTACTACATGACCTTGGAAAAGCGATGGACCATAATATGGAAGGCACTCATGCCACGCTGGGTGCCGATTTTGCTAAACGCTATGGAATCGACCCTATTGTGGTCAATGCGATTGCTTCTCACCACCACGAAGTCGAGCAGGAATCCGTCGAGGCTGCGATTGCTGAGGCCGCGGATGCCATCTCCGGTGCCCGCCCGGGTGCCCGTCGTGAAAGCTTGGAACAGTACATCCAGCGCGTCCGCGCTTTGGAAGACCTGGCTAACTCATTTAAAGGAGTCAACCAGAGCTTTGCCCTCCAAGCTGGGCGAGAGGTCCGCATATTTGTCAAGCCTGAGGATATTGACGATCTGGAATCCATCCGTCTGGCGCGTGATATTGCCAAGAATATCGAAGAAACCATGCATTATCCCGGTCAGATTAAAGTTACCGTTATTCGCGAGACCCGCGCTGTAGACTACGCCAAATAAAATATAGGTGATTTTATTTTTCCTAAGATAAAAACGGGTTATCCCTTCTTTCCACCCCAATTGTAGTTTCTCCCCCATGCCCGGAAAGCAGGCGCGTATCGTTCGGCAGGGTCATGATTTGCGACTGGATGCTGCGGATGAGTGTATCATAATCACCGCCCGGCAGATCGGTCCGTCCAATGCTGCCCCAGAAGATTACATCCCCGCAAAACATCACCTTTTGTGTTGCACAGTAAAAAACCACGTGCCCTGGTGTATGGCCAGGGCAATGACGCACCTCAAAAGCTCGATCTCCCAATGTCAATATCTGCCCGTGCTGCAAACGAACCGTTGGCTCAGGGGTCGCTCCAATCCGCATGCCAAATAATGGTGCCCCCCCTTGGGCGGAATAAAGGGGTAAGTCCGCCGGGTGCAATGCGATCCTTGGTGTGGGGTGACTACCATTAACCACCCCTGCTATTCCACCGATATGGTCGAAATGAGCATGGGTCAACCATAGCTGCTCGACGTGCCATCTATGGTGGTTGGCTTCTTCCACGATGAGCTCACCATCCCAGGCAGGGTCAACTACCACCGCAGAGTGGCTTTCGGGGTCACCCACCAGATAGGCGTTGGTGGCTACCGGTCCAAGTACAAATGGAATGATCTCAAGCATTTATCTCTATAGATTTAGTAATATCTACTTTAAACAAAATCCTTTATGTACTTTCTCGTAATCATACCCCGGCATTTTCGCATCAAACCAATCATATCATCGAATATTATGAGCACGCTCAGGATGATTCCCACACCTCCCAAGACGCGCACCAAAGGTGCATTCAACCCAAACAGACTGACGGCATGGATATCCACTTCGCGTACAAAAATAGGCTCCTGACTGGCCGGGGTTCCATCAAGCGGTAAAAAGCGCAGGGATAACCAAACGTTTCCATGATAAGACCCGGCCTGCTCTACGTTGATCTGCCAGTTGAATTTCGCCACATGCCCTGATGGCATTGACTCTCTGGTCGGGTTAGCCGGATTTACATTGATCCCAGCCACCTCAAATCTTGCCTCAGCCATAATGTTGTAATTGTTATAAACATCGGAGAATCTACCCTGCGGATTACTGGAAAGCGCATCATTCAGGACCGGTTCAAAGACAAGTATGATTACTTCCTCATCGCCTATGCGCATCGAAGTAGGCCAATCCAATACCACTTGCCGGGTATCCAGGATGGTTGGGGTTGCTGCCTGCATGTTGGTTGGCAACTGCATCTCAGCTGGGGATATGGATTGAATCACCACCTGACGCTTATTGGCTAAGGAAGCCCAAATCAACAGGCAACTGCTAAACAACACCAGTCCAATCGAGAGAGCACGGCGTGTCTTTTTCAGCATCAAGCCTCGATTATACCCGGCTCTTACTGCTTGCATTATTATGATTGAGGATGCACCTTTTCTCGCTTGACGTTTCCTTTATTTACCCTTAATATACCCTTGATCATAACGTCAGGAGCCACCATCGACCCATCCAACCTCGTAATAGTTGCCTTAGTACCCAATTGCCTGATTACCTGTATACCTAACTGAATGACTAATTCCTAATTATCTGGAGTACCTATGGAAGTCGGCCTCGTCCGTTCAATCGATATTGACCAAACCATGCAACAGGCTTACCTGGACTATGCTATGAGCGTGATCGTCGCTCGTGCTCTGCCAGATGCACGGGATGGACTAAAACCTGTTCACAGACGCATCCTGTATGCCATGTTCGATATGGGACTGCGCCCCGATACTGCCTACAAAAAATCAGCCCGCATCGTAGGAGAGGTACTGGGAAAGTACCACCCCCATGGAGATATGGCAGTCTATGAATCGATGGCACGCATGGCGCAGGATTTTTCCATGCGCTGTTTGCTGGTGGAAGGGCAGGGGAACTTCGGCAGTGTGGATGGTGACCCACCAGCTGCCATGCGCTACACAGAAGCCCGCCTTACCGCTCCTGCCATGGAGTTACTGGCTGATATTCGTAAAGAGACGGTTGATTTCTCAGATAACTTTGATGGCACCTTGCAAGAGCCGGATGTGCTCCCTTCTGCCCTACCGAACATGCTGGTAAATGGAGCTACCGGCATTGCTGTGGGGATGTCTACGAATATCCCACCCCACAACCTGGGTGAGGTGGTGGATGCTTTAATCTTTATGCTGGAAAATTGGGAGCGTTTGGATGATGTCAATATAGAAGACCTGATGAAATTCATCCAGGGACCCGACTTTCCCACCGGTGGGTTGATCGTCCAGGATACACATGAGGACGACCTGACAGCAGCTTATGGGACCGGACGCGGCCGAGTAACAGTGCAGGCGCGTTGCCACATTGAGGAGATCACTCGTGGGCGTAACCGCATCATCGTCACTGAGCTGCCTTACATGACCAATAAGTCCTCCTTGATGGAGCGCATCGCTGAGCTGGCACGCGAAGGTCGCTTGGAAGGTGTGGCAGACTTGCGTGATGAATCAGATCGCCACGGATTACGGATTGTCATCGAGCTCACCCGTACAGCTGAGCCAGAAAAGATTCTTCAGGATTTATACAAGAACACTCCCATGCGTTCCACTTTCGGAATCATCATGCTTGCGCTGGTGGATGGCGAGCCACGCATGCTATCACTCAAGCAGGCATTACGTGTGTACCTGGATCACCGTCTGGTGGTTATCCGTCGGCGTGGTGAATATGAGCTGGAAAAAGCCAGGAGCCGCCTCCACATTCTGGAAGGCTTGCGAGTGGCACTCAAACATCTGGATGAAGTCATTGAGCTGATCAAGAAAGCTCCGGATGCCGATATCGCTCGCGACCGACTGATGAAGTGTTATCGCCTTTCAGAGATCCAGGCTCAATCCATCCTGGATATGCAGCTGCGCCGCCTGGCTGCCCTGGAACGCAAGAAGATCGAGGACGAATATAAGGAATTGGTAGCACAAATAAAAATCTTGGAAGGCTTGCTGCGCTCTCCCCTTAAAATGCGCCAAACCGTAGCTACTGAGCTGCGCCTGGTGAAGGAAGCTTATGGTGACAGGCGCCGTACACAGATTACCCGCCTTGGAAGAGGTGCTAAATCCGTCCTGCCGGTGCTCACCGCCACTGACCTGCTACCCGAACAGACTGTATGGGTCTCTGCAACCAGTGACGGATTGGTCTCACGCACGCTGGACGAAAAGCCACCCCGCATCAGTGGTACGGCTGCACCACGCTTCCTGCTGCAGGTCAACACGCGTGACACCCTTTTCCTGGTCTCCGAAAAAGGCGAAGCAGCCGGTATCCCGGTTCAAACCCTGCCCGAAGCCGAGACACCCCAGGATGGTGCGCCAGCACACAAAGTCTCAGCTTTGGCTGAAGAAGATAAGCTAGCAGCTCTATTCACCCTGCCACCCAAGGAAGAGCGTTTGGAAGGCTGGTATGTCTTCGCAGCCACCCAGCAGGGCATGCTCAAGAAGACCTCTTTGGAGGAGCTGCCTGGTCCCACCGGGAATAGCTTCACCCTGGTCAAAGTCAATGAGGATGATCGGCTGGGTTGGGTCCGTTTGACCAATGGGAAGGCTGAAATCCTGCTGGTGACCGCGGATGGGATGGCTATTCGATTCCATGAGGATGAAGTACGCCCAATGGGACTCGTCGCTGCTGGGGTAGGAGGGATCAAGTTGGGAGCGCGGGATTTGGTTATTGGCATGGAGCTCGTATCTCGCAGGGGGGACATCCTGCTTGTCACCTCCGATGGCAAAGCCAAACGCGTGGCATCTGACCAATTCCCTCGCCAGGGTCGTTATGGTCAGGGTGTGATCGTCTGGAAGCTGCCTCGGACGTCTCAGTTGGTCGGGATTGCCGCGGGGAAGGCTTCCACCCGTGTCACGCTCCTGTTGGATAAACTCGCACCCAAAGCCATGCGCCTGGATGAGGCTCCATTACAAACCCGTGTTGCTTCTGGCAAATCAGTGGTCGATCTCAAAGCTGGTTATCAAGTTCTCGGAGTGAACATTTCCTGGGCTGTGCCGCGCGCTGTTGCAGGTGAGAAAACCACTCCAGATAAGGAGCTCGAAGTTCCGGAAGAGCCAGAAGAGCTGCGAGCTCCTGAGGTGGAGCAATTAACCTTCGGTATGATCGAACCGGTCGTTCAGGCCTCCCCGCAGGCGCAGAAACCAAAAACTCGCCAGACCCACAAGACAAGGAAGCAAAAAATCAAGCCAACCCCGCGTAAGGCGCGGATTGTCAAAGCTGAACAAGCTATGCTCATCACCAAGTCGACCCCATCAGAGAAAAAGCCTTCAGCTGTAAGGACCGGCCGACAAAAATCTCCCAAAGCTACCCGAGCAAAGAAAGGTAAGACCACTACCAAACGCGGTAGACCAAGAGTAAACACCAGTATCATAGCAGTCACAGAAAAGAAGCCCATTGCCAAAGCCAGCAAGAGTAACTTGAATATTAAAGCTGGTCTAAGCAAAGAAAAGATACCCACTGCCAAAGCCACTAAACCTGGTGTGAATACCAAAGTGGCTTCAAGCCAACGAAAGAAACCCGTTCATAAAGCTGGACGCCCCAGTTCAATCAAAGCTGCCGAAACTAAACCGAAGGTGACCGTAAAGCGCACCAGCCAGCCAGCAGCTAGATCAGCGGATAAAAAACCTACCACCCAGAAATCACATCAAACAAAGGACGCGGGTAAATCCGGGTTTTCTAAAACTACAGCAAAACTACCAACGGGTTGGAAACCACTACCTAAACGAAAATCACCTGCAAAACGGAGTGCCAGGTCCACTAGACCAAAGCGTTAGGCTAAACCACGGACAATACTCCAAACTAATTTTGAATTAAATAACCTTTTTGTCGGAGTGCACTGAAGGGCGTTCACTTTTCGCACCTCTTTGCGCATCATGGTGGTTATTATTTTTATTCCCCCTGAAGAGATATAAGCTATCGACTGTTGCTGATCTCTCCACCACAATAAGTACTGTACCATGCAGCTTCAATTGGGTAATTTTGGTCTGCGAACGCGGCAGCCTGCTCACTGATCTTCACTGCCTCATCCAAGTTAACCTTCACTGCGCTGCTCCAGGCACGTGGCAGTACCATCAAAGGGTCATTCACCGCTCGTTCTTCCTCACCCAACGGGATCCAATTAAATAAAAATGGTCCACGTGAATAAGCGCTGAACCCAAGCTCATATCCTCCCTGGCGTGCGATCTCCGCACTAAGTGGAGTGAAATTCCCACCTGGCCAGATGAAGGCGATCGGACGTTTACCAAAATGCTCTTCGAGAACCCGGGTGGAGTTCCAAATCTCGGTCTGGATTTGTTCCATAGGTGTCTCAGGCACGATATATAGCTGACCAGTGTATCCGTGTGATTGAATATCCAGCCTGCCCGTAGCATAAAGCTGGTCCATCAAATCCCATGCCCACTGTAAGCTGTTCGGGTCAGCGATATAAGCTGAGGTCGCAGTCCAATCGTATTCCTCTAACACCGGCATTATCCAATCACGGATCAATCCTGGACGACGATCATCCACGATGATCATCATCGAGCGCGGTGGAATCGAGGCATTGCTGGTTAGAAAATCCAGTAGCTCTTGTGTGGTGATGGTTTCAAATCCCAGGTAATGGGCATATTCAACAAAACTATTATATTGTTCAGCGGTGATATCTTTATTCGGGTCAGATAATTGTGTTCCATCTTGTACAATACTGTGAAACATGATTGGAACCACCACAGTACCTGGCTCACTTCCCTCCGGCGACCAGCGCAATCGCAAGTAAGAACAATTATCTTTCAGGTAAGTCTGGGGTAAGACGCCTTGGCGTAATAACCGAGTTGTAAACATTTCCAGCGGAGTCAGGGTGGGTGTGAATGTAGGTGTCATAGTCCGGGTTGGTACGCTACTCGGGCTGGGTGAGACGGTTCGAGTGGGCAATGTGGTGCTGGTGGGCGTTAGGGTAGAAGTGCTCGTCGCCCTCGACGCAATTGTCCACGTCGGTGCGGGGCTTATTGTTGCAGGCTCGCTGCAAGCAGCTAACCAGCAAGCAATTACCAATAAACAAAATAAAGAGTTAGGATGCCTTCTATGGAGTGACGGTAAAAAACGAGTAATGATAATTGATTTTCCCATGAGAAATCCCAAGGGTGTCATTTCCATTGCGGACGTAACCCTTGGAAGAGGTGGCTGTCCAGGTGAAGTGGCGAGAGCTTCCACTTCCGGTATAGCTTCCCAGGGTGAAGGTGCTGGCTGGCAGGATTTCATTAAACATTTGAGTATACCAGGAGCGCAGGTTGTCAAACCCCTGGGTTGTGCGAATGGCATTGATGTGGACAGCAGGCGAACCGTAAAGACTCACAATTTTCTCAATGTCATGCTCATTCATGGAATCAATCAAGCCCACACATATATCCTTGGGAGCATCTCTCTCTGACCACTTATATCGTTGAATCATTTCCCAAACCCCTGGTATATTACCAGAGCGCGCATCCGACCATTCCCAAAAGTTCACTCCGCCCAGGTTCAGTTCTTTGGCTTTCTTAAAGAATTCAAGTACCTCGGTATCAGTAGGTTTCCAACCATATTCCCGAAAAGCTGCCCCTGTTGGTACAATCGGAAGTGAGGGGTTCTTGGCTTGGAATTCATGCACACATCTGGCTAATTGATCACCAGGGTTGTGTGCTTTCATCCAATACACCTGTGGCATGTTGATGTCGCATTTTTCCAGGAATTCCTTCCAAGGGACCTGAGGGTGTAAGGATGGATACCGGTACGAGCTAAGGGCGATGGTTAAGTTTGGGCAGGCAGTTCTGACCTGGGTCATGAACCTTTTTGCAGCTGATTGTTTTCCACTGGCTTTATACTCTTTTTCCACGTCGATGACATACCCATCCAGGTTATATTGACGAATGCGGGTGATGGCTACGCTTGCTTCATCGTTCGGGTTATCTCCATAAATATAATGCCAACCCCACACTTTAATCCCTTGTTTGCGTAATGCATTTACAACTGGGGTAGTGTAGTCTTTCGGATCACCCCAATTTCCGTTGTAAATCATCGTTCCATCGGCAATTTTTACCACCAGGTGAGTTAACCCGGCGTTTTTTGCATTAGTCGCAATCTGCTCAGCATCACCACGCTCACAATTGGGAATCTTCCAGGTGAAAAACCCTTTCCCCTCTAATGCCATTCCAGAATCTCCTCTACCATATATCCCACCACCATCGCCTCTATGGCTCGCTAATTACCTGGCGCATCACTTCAATAACCGGCTCACGAATGGGTATCAGTACCATAGCACCGCTGGTATTCGTCCAGTTGTAGACTTGTCCTGCCCCAACGGAATAGCGTCCGATCTCACGCGATTCTGCCAGGTTGTATGCGATTGAGATAAAACCCGATAGAAAGTCAAAATCCAGATTCGTGGTTACATTTTGTTTATAGATATCATAAAGCTCTGGGGCTCGTCGCAATCCATCCACGTTTAGTAATTGATCGAACACTGCTTCGAGGACTTCTTGCTGCCGCCTGCCGCGATCCAGGTCGCTCGTCGTGTAGCGACTGCGCACATACCACAAAGCTGACTCCCCACTCATCCACATCGTTGATGCGGATACACAATACCAACCAAAAGCATCTCGTTGGTCACACATGTCTCGCCCAATCTCTACCCTAATTCCACCGAGCGAGTCGATTACATCAATAAATGACCTGAAGTTGATTAAAACATAGTATTCAGGTTTTACTCCGAAGTTATATTCCATTGTCGCTGCCAGCGCATCAAATCCACCCCAGCCCATGGCCGTATTGATGCGTTGAACGGTGTATCCAGGGATGTAAACATACAGGTCTCTTGGAAACGCAGTTAGCTTGACCGTCCCTTCCTGTGGATTAATGGTCAATAATTGGATCGTATCCGTGCGAAAGCCGCCATCATTGGGTCGCTGGTCCGATCCCAATAGCAGGATGTTCACCTGACCTTCCGGATGAGAAAGGATGCCCACCGGGGCAGGCACATCGATATCAGGCCACACGCTTGGTCCGGGATAATCCTCCCAGCTACGTCCCTCATCTGAAATGAATTTGACCTCTGGAATGGGAGTGGGTGGCTCAGAAGTCGCTGTCGCCTCAGGGGGGATGGTGGTTGGGAGATAGATTGGGGTGGGAGGTATGGGCTGGAAGGGCGTAGGCGTTGGTGTGGAACCAGGTGGTGCGACCAATAAGTAATCATGCCGACCGGAAATGCTGGCCTGTGGCGAGTAAAACTGCCCTGGCAGATTACATGCGACCACTACCAATACGATCAATATGAGGATAACAATCCCGGTCTTTTTCATTTCAAATCCCAATATTGGACGAAGTGTATCATCGTTAAGTTCCAGCCACTTTCGTTAAAGAAATATCACCAATATTTTTTTTCACTATATGAATGGTGCAAGATTTGTACCCGAGGTTTTCTGCACTCGAATATCCACCGGTAGGATTAGTTCTGTTGTTAAGCGCAATGCATCCGCCAGCCATATGAGAATATTTTGAATTTCATCAACTGGTGGATGTAATTGGACTATTTTGAGTGTTTTGATCTTCTGCAATTGGCAGTAGCACACTGAAGCTGGACCCGGCTCCTACTTCAGTATCCACCCAGACTCGACCTTTGTGTAATTCCACGAGTGATTTTACGATCGATAAACCAACACCCGAATCTCCAATTCCCTTGATCAGGGGGTTTTCCATCTTATAACGCCGTGAGAAGACCCGGGGCAGATCAGCATATTCAATCCCACCCCCTTGGTCCGTCACTGAGATATGGATAAATTTAAGCTCATTATCCTGTTGTTCCACTCTGGCTGCTAAACTGATCTCCCCATCCACAGGTGTGACTAGGCACGCGTTTTGCAGTAAATTTGCGAGAATTTGCTGCAAAGCGTCCTTGTTTGCTCGGACTGCTGGCAGTTTTTCGGGTACATCAACCCGCAAAGCGATATTTTTCTCACTGATTTGCGCGGTCACGTTGCCAATCGCTTCATCAATTACGGATTTCAAATCAACGCTCACCGGCGTCTGGTCCACTTTCCCGCCATCAATGGTCATTACCTGGACAAGCTCATTTAATAAAATCACCAATCGCTCCGTGGATGCTTTCACACGCTCAACGAATTTACGCTGCAGTGCCCCGAGTAAACCCACAGATTCACCAAGGAGGAGATCGGTATAGCCAATGATAGAAGATAACGGTTGGCGGAATTCTTGTGCAATGGATGTAACCAGCTCAGCCGGTCGTATTTCATCCAGTCTTTTCACTGCGGCTAATTGCATTTCCAACATCTTTTGGTCTGATTTGGACAGTGTGGAAGGGATACGCGCCAGGTCTGTTAGTGCTGAACGTAGCTCTTGCCTGAGCTGTTCAACCTCTTCTATTGAAGGTTTTCCCATAGCTAATAGGCTTTCCAATTCACGGTTTCGAGACTCTAAGCGCGCCACAGAATTTTGCAGGTTTTTTTGACTTTCCATCAGCGCTGTCATGTTTTCTGCCTGTGAGGCAGAGCTCATGGCTTGAGCGGATATACTGTCATATTTGGTTTTTAATTGAGCATACTCAAGGCGAACTTGATCTGCATATGCTTGAGCATGTTCAAGTTTCTTCATCATTTCCCCCTGGTCAGCTTGTTGGCTAGTTCCCTTTGAATATTGTCCGACGTTCGAAATTAAAGTTTCAATAACTTCCTTCAACTGCTGGGCATCCGCTTCATTCCATATAGGATCCGATGGCTTGGAAAGCACGGTAATTCCCATTACCGCGTTTGTACCTTTCGGGTGAAACGGTATCATCAAGAGCTGAGAGGCTTGTTTCATCTCAAGCTCATCTGCAAGTGTTTGCACTTCTGTTCCTAATTTGCCGCCTGTTATTAACAGGGTTTTCTCACTTTTTATTGCCTCAAGCAGTGACGGCATTTTATGACCATCAGCTGCAAAGCCTTCAATCATCTTATCCTGCAGGCGGCTATATCCAACGGGTACGATGAGCTGCTCACCCGTTTTTGGAGGCATCATTATCAGAGAGAAGTCTGCATTCATCAAATGCGCCACGAATCGAGTCAGTTCCTGGTAGTATTGTTGTGGGGATGGTTCCATGATCAGGCTGGTCAAGGATTTGACCAGATTTGCATCCAAACGCGGGGTAACTATTCCCGTGGGCTTACCTTTATCAACAAAATCACCCATCTTCCTGAGGCTGACCAGTCGTTTTGGTAACGCAAACAGTAATGTGAACGCAACCATCTCTCCCAGGTGCATAAACCACCCATAATCTGTAGTAGCCTGAGTTATAAAATACTGTGCAATGTACCCGGCGAGTAAAATCAGCAGCATCAATAAGCCATAGCCCCAATAGCTTGTTCGACGCAACAATAGCAATAGTACCCCTAGCACCGTAATGCCTAACCCAGAATAATATGCATATCCCCCCAATGTGGAAGTGTTGAAAAAGGTGTCTGAGCCCTCTCTCAGCCATAAGATCATGCTGATGACACCGAGGAGAATAACGACCGTTCCCAGCACCGTGATAAGTGCATCCGCTGCTTTGTCGGGTTTGGGAAATGCCCATAACCAAATGATCAATACCAGGCTGAATAAAGCTAGTGTTCGGTCAAGGGGGGGCAGGTAAAGATGACCATCGATGACCCCCCGCCATACCAGCCAGGTTGCGCCAAATAGCAACAATTGGACTAAAAACAAAAATAATAACCCGGCCTGCATCCGCTTACCATCTACAGACTTCTGATTGCTTCTGGCAAACTGGTAGGATAGCCAGGCGCCAAACACACAAAATCCCAGTATCAAGGAATAAATTAAATTCCCTTCAGGTACGGTAAGCAAGCGAATGATCTGTTCAACGATCGGAGCCATGAGATTGAACCTAAGAAATTATAGCATGCTACTCAAGGTTGACAAAACGAAAAATACAGTTAAAATTCCGTTCACCATGATTATACAATTGTTATGCCGAAGTGGCGGAATTGGCAGACGCGCTAGGTTCAGGGCTTAGTGAGCATTGCGCTCGTGTGGGTTCAAGTCCCACCTTCGGCACTGGCACAATCCCTGCACCTACCTGCAGGGTTTTTTATTTCTCTTGCGCGAACATTGAGGCTGGAGTAAGATGTAGATATGAAACTGTCAGGAAAAGGCTGGAAACCTGTTCTGATCCTTATCGGGTTCGCCGTACTGGTGCTCCTGGTGATGGATTTCAACAACCGCATGGCAGAACTCCGACGCTTGACGGCAGAGAAGGAGGACGTTAGCGCACGCGTAACCAGTTTGGTGGATACCCAGGTCGCACTCGAGACCCAGGTAGCATATGCCACTTCTGAAGCTGCAGTTTACTATTGGGCGTACAATTTTCAACACCTCGGCAAGGAAGGTGATGTGCTCGTCGTACCCATCCAGCCTGAAGGCAGCTTGCCTCAACCCACACCTATACCCATCATTACGCCAGAGATTATTCAAAACTGGCAGGTGTGGCTTTCACTCTTCATGGACCAGTCTCCAACCACTCCTTGACGCCATAGACTGTGCGTGCTATAATACCGCCCGCTCAAAAAACGAGTAGAAAAACGATGCGGGGTGGAGCAGTGGCAGCTCGTCGGGCTCATAACCCGGAGGTCCTTGGTTCGAATCCAAG
>CAZXPK010000071.1:14148-18223 GCA_964642565.1 uncultured Anaerolineaceae bacterium | reverse complement strand
AATGCCTGCCTATGAGCTGGGATGGTCAAGATTTTCTACCTATTTCAACACCCTCCTTAAAGAAAGAAGATGCTCGAGTTGCTCACCTCTTCTAAATTTGCCCACACGGTGATGCCTGCAGGACTGACCAGCTCGTCGATGCGTCTGTACTCATCCAGGGTTCTTTGAATCAGGTCCGCACACTGGGCAAAGACATCATACGCATCGACCGGGTAATCCAAGACTGCTCTGAGCCAGACATCTCCCCCGATAAAGGGTGATATTTTCCGATCTTTCCTCCAGAATAACCACCAAGCGGATGGATGATCTCCATCCGCCATAATTTTCATCCTGTGAAGACAGCCTGCATCCATTCCGGCACAACCTCTAGCGATTTGTTCTACCTGACCTTATAGCCTGTTGCAAGAGCCTCGATGATGCGTTTTATCATCTGGATGACAAGAGTCAGCTGCCTCACCTTGTGGTGCTGCTGGCTTTGCAGCCTGTGCGAGGGATTCAATAGGTCCGGTGGATGATCAACCACCGGCAAAACACTGGCCTCGTCTAATTTAACGAATCCACCAGAGCGGCAAGCTGTGCCAGGTATACGTGAGTGCACAAGGTACCCTCAGCATCCTTCGTGAATTAGGTGGAAAAGGCCTGAAGTAATCAACGAAACGCTATCCCCAGAACAGAGAAAAGCATTCCGGGAGGAAATTCGGCAATGGGAAAACCCATTTATACGGGCAATTTCACATTACACGCGAATATATTCCTTGATATTTAAAACAAAGATGGCAGCCTTATGAGTACCCGGACCATCGGTGCCGGTGCTGTTCTCCTTGATAATCTCCACCGCGCGATTTATTTTTTCTTCCTCCGTACCAATTAACAGGGTTGTGCTACCTCGACGGAATAACCCACCTGTAGAGGCAATGCAAGTCACCCGGTACTGCTCTTCCGTTAATTGGTGGGCAATCTTGTCATAATCAGCATCATTGACTATTGCAATCATCAACTTCATTGCAACACCTCCAGGTATTGGTCAATTTCCAGGATAAAAATCGTCGCACCACCCACCGTGATTGGAATTGGGCTTGGAATTGGAAGGGGCTGACCTTCGATGGGCATGGACACGTATTCAATCCGCTGTCTGCAATTGCGTTTTAGTTCGGATAGAACCAGGTCTACATTCGTGGTCTCAACTGGAAGAAGCAGGGTTACATTTTTTCTGCCGAGAAAGGCTCCGATACTGGATAGCTCATAGGCAGCAACACCATACTTCCGCAATGCACCTGTGACCAAATCGGCATCCTGGGCTTGTAATACAGCCAGGAGGATCACCATGTTCGATTGATTTTGGATTTCCATGTCTCCCTTCCTTATAGATAAACGATTAAGGGCAATCGATCATTACCGGCTCAGTCTGCTCCCAATACACCTTCTTTTACATAATGAATCAGCTCATCGGTACTTAAATTGTTAATTCCTAATTTATCGATGGTACGGCCACGGCGCCAATAATCTGTACGATGAATTATACTGGCTAATTTAATTATCCCATCGATCCCAGTCACTGAAACCCCGTACCGCTGACCTAAGGAGGCAATTGGCACCAGGCTCATGGGTACATCCTCAAAGATATAGCGATGATTAAGCGTGGGTGGGGCATTAATCCCGTAATAACCAGGCTGGTTGTGAATCGCCTCATTCAAATCTTCGCCAACCGCGTCATAAGAAAGTTTCAGCCATTCCATGCCTGTGCGGGCACGAATGCCAATGGAGGCAGCAACCGTCACCCGCTCACGGTCGAGGGCCTCCAACACGCGTGCCACTGAAGGCGTCACACCATCAATGTAAAATTGGAAGTCACCATGCGTAGATTCGATCCATCCAGAATTCAGGATGGTCAATGCAGGGTGAAAGATGGCGCCCATATTATTCATTCCAGTCTGTAAAACGTTACCTCCATCAATAAATTGTGGAAATATCTCATGGATGTGATCCAAAACAAGCTGATTTCGGTTAGATGGCAAGGCGGCTAATGGGACAGCTTCCTTGATCCTGAAGATACGGGCTTGGGCAGGACCATCCGAACGTGAAGCATAAATAAATGTTTCGGCCTCAGCAATGGTTACATCGGCTGTGCACCCGTTATCGCGGATCACCTTAGCAAATTCAATTGCCCCGCAGGTACGCCCAGGATGTAAAATGATAATTTGCCCATCGGTCAAATATGGCGCACAAGCTTTGGCGATATCCGCATGGGCTGAGGAGGGGACGACCACCATTACCATCTCGGCTTTTTCCAGAGCTTCCGCAATGGTAGAAGTTACCTTAATTAATTTACCAAAACCACGCGGTCCTGCTTCAAAGCTTTCCAGGTAAATTCCACCCAACTCTTTGATGGCGGCAACATGCTCAGGGGTGCGATTATATAAAACGGTTGGGAATTCCATCATTGCCAGGTGAGCCGCCATAGCTTTACCGCCATGCCCGGCACCGATCACTGTAATCTTATTTTTTCCAGACATACATGCCTCCGATCTTATTTTGTAAGATTTTCCAATCGGTCTGCCTCACCGAGAGGGAGACCTTCTGGAGTGGTGGCTACACAAGAACCGTTGAATATCCGGGATTTTATCAGACCCAAGGCAAAAGGGTTGTTCCTTAATTGAGGAGCATCCAAAATCCCCAACCTGACCGCTTTTGCCAGGATTACCGGATCAGCACATGGATCCTCGCGTATATTAGCTCCAAGGGACCGGATTGCCTGCAGGGTGACCTCAGCTTCGGATACCAGATGATTCACCTGAGTTTGGATGGCTGGGTCCGCAGTCATATCCGGAGCACCAGCCAGGGCGTTTTCAATCGCCTTGCGAGCCATCCCACAGGCTTCTATAACGTCGTCAGCAGTGGCAGCATGATGAGCTTCGGTATGACCAACAATGTGGATTATGTGGGGTTTGATTGCCATTTGCAGGTAGATGCTGGTCGCAAGGTGCGCTCTGGCTGCGTGTGGATCAAGAGGGTAACTAAGCAAGCCTGTGCGGGTTTGTGTCCAGATATGAAAGTCGGGACCAGACAGCGACTCAATCAACTTACGTGCAGCCAACATTTTCGCTACATCCATTGCATCAGACGTGCCTGGTGGGCTATTAAACATTAGCTGAGCTATATAATCCTTCACCCCATAAGCACGAGCGTTGTACGCAGAAAGGAATGCTGACACTACAAATATTACGTCAGGGGCATCCCGCATCCCCCAGTGATGAGGCTCGTTCAACTCCACCGGGATGCCTCGTTCTCCATACCATGACATGACTGCCTGGTGTTCACGAATGGAGCCCTCCAGGTCCCAGGGACCCCGCCCATCCATTTGGTTGAACCAAAAGAGTGGGATGGCACACCATGCATTCTTAATTGTTTCAATATACATCTCTGCCAGGTGGATGAAATCGTCGGTCCCAGAATACGTGCGCATGAGCGGGTAATTCCCCTGACGACTGGCGATGAAAAGTGCTCTATAGTCGGCATCTGAACGGACAGGCACTCCACCAGCTCCTTTGCGGCGTGGATCCTGCCTCTCAGGATGGAAAAAATTTTCCTGGGCATCCTGGTCAATCCCCAATGAAATGACATCCAAGACCCTGGCTTTAGAAATCTTCTCCACCCCCCTGAGGCTATCTTCCAGCGTGGGCAGACCAAAGTGATGCCGTAGAAGCGGATAAGGAGATTTCCAGCGGATGCGTTCCACCATGGATTGTGGGTAGTCCAGTTCTGAGGCACTTAGTGAAATCTGCCCCTTGAGATATGCCAAGACCTCTTCAGGGGGCTCATTGCCATCAAATACGCGCTCAAAGAAACCTAATTTGCGGGCTTTTTCTGACACAGGAGGTGTACCACCAAAGGCAAAGCGTACACCGGTGAGGCGCAGCTCATCAGCAGCTTCAGCAAATTCCCCCAATAAGCGCTCCCCAGTCTCGGGAGTGAGACGATAAGATACCCCGACCAAACCGGCATTTTCCTCACGGGCTGATCTCAAGACATCCTCGATTGCAACTGCCGGTCCAAGGAAAACCGTTCGCCAACCTGC
>CAZXPK010000071.1:0-14048 GCA_964642565.1 uncultured Anaerolineaceae bacterium | reverse complement strand
GCAGGGACCAGGCTGATATACTTATCGAATGGTCAAAATCACTCCCTCGATCCAAATTAAAGACGAGGAAATCGAACTTAATTTCATCCGCTCACCCGGACCCGGAGGACAAAATGTCAACAAGGTATCTTCCGCAGTCCAACTGCGTTTCAATATCCCAGGCTCACCTTCCATACCACAGGACGTAAAACAGCGCTTAATCAAGTTGGCAGGTAAACGAATAAGCTCAGAGGGGGTGTTGATCATCGAAGCCCGGCAGTACCGCTCACAGGATCGTAATCGTCAGGCAGCCCTTGAGCGCTTGGCACGGCTCATCCAGCAAGCTTGCATACCTCCCAAACCTCGCCACAAAACCAGGCCCTCGCGTGCTGCTATTTTACGCCGGCTTGAAACCAAACGGAAACGAAGCGAAATCAAACGTATGCGCCGCGATGCAGGGATTGGTGGGTAAACGTTGGGTGAATGTATGCGCACCGTCAAGCACCGGTGGACGGTATTTGATATGATCCTAATAATGCAGGACTTTTCTTCTCCTCCTTGGTGAGAGCCGGGTATCTGACCCGGCTCTCGTGATTCTTAGGGTGTTGTATGCGGTAAGAATTTGTACTATACTCCAGCCTGTATATCAACCGGAGAATGTTGATGGCAGAAATAGTTAAAAGTGATAGAAAAGCCCTGATTGAATCTGTGCTTACTGAGACCGTCCTGGCGCGCCTCGCAACCACTAATCCAAAGACCATGCAACCGCATGTGGTTCCGGTATGGTTCGCATGGGATGGTGAAAGCGTCTGGATCAGCAGTTTTATCAGCACACGTAAGATTCGTGAGCTAACGAATAATCCACGCGGGGCGATATTAATCGAATCCAAGCAGGAGGGTGGCAAGCTCCAGGCTGTGCTTTTGGAAGGCACGGTCGATTTGGTAACCCAACCACGCCAGCTGGTGAGTGAGATCGCCAGCCGCATTTACATCCGGTACCTTGGACCAGAAGGTGTCAAGGACCCTGAGCCGCAATCCTGGCTAAATGATCCTGAAAACCTGCTGATCAAACTGACCCCCAAGCGCATCATATCGTGGTAGGGGACAGCCTCCATGCAACTGTGTATCATTTATTTAGAATATCATTGGATGACAAGAATTTAGAGCTGACCAAACTCCTGATCGACCGACTGGAGCACCTATCGGCAGATTCGACTTATGCTCACCGGGCCAGCGGGTTGCGTGGGTCACTCCTGTGGTATGTGGAACGTATCGAAGCTGGTGACAGGATAAACAGCGACGATCAGGCTCAACTGGACCAGCTGGTGGAAAATGGATTTGAAATCTTAATATTAAGTGCCAAAGAAATTGGAGCATCAAGATGAATGAAAATGCCTTTCAAGATTACTACCCTGATAATGTGAGCTATTGTTATGGCTGTGGACGTTTAAATGAGCAAGGCTTGCAGATCAAGAGCTATTGGGATGGAGAAGAAACAGTTTGCACTTATATACCCAGACCTTACCATATTGCCATACCTGGTTACGTCTATGGTGGGTTGATCGCATCACTGATCGACTGCCACTGCACTGGTACAGCTGCAGCAGCTGCTTACAAAGTCGAAGGGCGCAGCATGGATTCCCTGCCAGCATTTCGTTTTGTTACCGCTTCACTCAAGGTAGATTACCTCAAGCCCACCCCGCTGGGCGTACCTCTGGAGGTGCGCGCCAGGGTTAAAGAGATCAAAGGGCGCAAGGTAGTTATGGATGCCTGGTTATCCGCCCAAGGGCAAGTATGCGCCCGAGGTGAAGTGGTGGCCATCCAGGCTCCACCAGAGTTGTTCGGTGAAACATAATAAAGGACGCCTATGCCCCAATATTACGTCGAAGGGTTATTCGCCAATAAGCAGGGTGTGAAGAAGAAGCACAAGACGGGTGTCTATCCAATAAATTCCATCGAGCCATATGCCAAGAGCATTTGGGCAAACAGCCCGAAAGAAGCCATCCAAATTGCCACTACCGAGCTGAATGGAGGTGAGTGGACCGAAGGACCACGCGTTACCCAAATCATTGAGGAGCAACGCATGCGCTCAATGGGAGCACCTGAATTCCCAGGGCTTACTCAGCACCTTCCCAAAAGCCGTAAAAGCTAGATCAATCACATGCTAAAATAAATCCCTGGCTCGCAGGTATCAATCTCGGGCTTGATCCTTTGCCGATAGTGTTCCAAATTGATACGGGTGATCATAGTGAGCCCTTCAGGCATTTGATCTGGAGCGAACCAGCCAATCTCAGCACACTTCTCTGGCTCCAGAATGCGTGGCTCCCCGGATGTAATCATGCAAATAAATGTTGGGGATACCCAATGCTGCCCCTCCTCAGGCAAGATATGGTCGACTACATCCAACAACTCGCCCACCTGGATCTCAAAGCCATACTCTTCGCACAACTCACGCCTTAAAGCATCAGCCAGCTTCTCGCCAAACTCGACCGATCCGCCAGGGAATTCCCACAACCCGCGCTCATTCTTCGCCTTGATCCCCCGGCGTGAAAGAAACAGCCGACCATGATTATCAACAATCAATGCACCGACTCCGACACCAATATAATCGATGCCCCGACGCAATTTCGAGGATGAATGATCATTATTTAGTGGTTCAACCATACCCAGGTACAACCATACCTAATATTTTACTCGCTGGGATATAATCATGGTGATGAAACGACGCTGGATATTCTGGATTCTGGTTGTCCTTTTCGTCTGGGTGGTTATAAGCCGGCTCAGTGAAATCAAGAAATTGGCTGATACCCTCCTCGGGGGTCAGTGGCAGTGGGTGGCAGTTGCAGCTTTATCCCAGGTTGTATATTACATCATCTATACTGCTTTATACCAATCCGCATTCCTGACGGTGGGAGTGAAGAGTCGTCTCAGTGAGCTGCTACCTGTTACTTTTGCTTCCATTTTTATGAATGTGGCTGCTCCAAGTGGAGGGGCCAGCAGCGCAGCATTGTTTGCGGATGATGCAGCCAAGCGTGGACAGTCGGCGGCCAGAGCTGCGGTTGGCACACTGCTCGTGCTGGTGGCTGACTTCAGCGCATTCCTGGTTGTATTGCTGGTTGGGATGATCTACCTGTTTACCCAACACAACCTGAAATTTTACGAGAGCATTGCAGCTTTATTCCTGTTGATCATCATTGGTGGATTGACGGCATTGCTGCTTCTCGGGCTATGGCGACAACAATGGCTGCACCGTCTCCTCATCTGGGTACAACGGATAGCCAACCGCATCGCCAGGATGATCAAACGCCCAGATTTTCTGGATGAGGCGTGGGTCGAAAAAAATACGGCTGAGTTCACAGAAGCTGCCATTGCGATCGCGGCTCAACCAGGCATGCTTTTACAAACAATTGGTATCGCTTTTGCCGCCCACCTGGTAGACCTCACGAGCTTATTCGTCCTATTCCTGGCATTCCACCAGAAGGTACACTTCGGCGTGCTCGTGGCAGGCTATTCCATGGGGATTTTATTTTGGATCGTATCCATTACACCTCAGGGAATCGGGGTGGTCGAGGGCATGATGACCCTGGTGTTTGCCTCCCTGGGTGTCCCGATCGAACGTGCAACCGTCATCTCTTTGGCTTTTCGCGGCTTAACCTTCTGGCTGCCACTGGGAATAGGTTTCATCCTGCTGCGTCGTTTGAAATCCTTTGGAGCGAAGGAATCTGTCCGTTCTGAGATATGGGGGGTTCGCTTGGTTGCTCTGCTGACCGCAGGGATGGGCATCACTGATGTGCTCTCTGGTCTGACGCCCTCCATGCATAACCGGCTGATAATCCTGGAACAATATTCACCATTTGGTGTTGATATCGGTGGGCACTTGACCTCGGTACTGGCAGGTTTTGCCTTGCTTTTACTTGCGAATGGTCTCTGGAGGCGCAAACGCCTTGCCTGGGCTTTGACTGTCACCATTCTGATTATGTCGGTGCCCGTCCACCTATTCAAGGGGCTGGATTATGAAGAAGCAATCCTCGGCGCAGCACTGGCAATCTGGCTGATCTACCTGCGACCACATTTCCATGCTCGCTCCGACCCTCCCTCCATGCGCCAGGGATTGATGACCCTGCTGGTGGCATTGATCTTCACTTTGATCTATGGTGTGCTTGGGTTTTACTTGCTTGACCGCCATTTCTTCATTAATGGTCAACCAGTCAGTTTCAGCATTTGGGGAGCGATGCGTCAGACCGTGGTGATGTTCACCCAGTTTTACAACCCCGGTTTGGTGCCAGCCACCCGGTTCGCCCGCTATTTTGCCAATTCGATCTACATCGTCAGTGCCGTCACCATTGGTTATGCCCTGCTCATGCTGATCAGACCGGTACTGGTGCACCAGGGTACCACTCTTGAGGAGAGGCAGAAGGCCAGGGAAATCGTTGAAACCTACGGCTGCAGCACACTTGCCCGGATGCTTCTCTTTAATGACAAGCTGTATTACTTCAGCCCGGGAGGGTCAGTTATCGGATATGTGGTCGAGGGGCGTATCGCGCTCACGCTTGGTGACCCGATCGGACCAGCTGAGGACATCCCCGGTTGCATTAGCAGCTTTGCATCCTTTTGTGACCGTAATGATTGGGAACCTTCTTTTTATCAGGTACTGCCAGATTATCTGAAGGCGTATCAAGATCTGGGTTATCATTCCCTGTGCATTGGCAGCGAGGCGATCGTTAATCTCTCGACCTTCAGCATTGCCGGGGGTGACAAGAAGAACATCCGCACGGGGGTTAATAAGATGAGAAAGCTGGGCTACCAAGCAGAAGTGCTCCAGCCGCCGCACCCAGCCAGACTCCTGGTTGAGCTGCACCAGATCAGCGATGAATGGCTAACCTCAGTGAAGGGCACTGAGAAGCGATTTTCGCTGGGTTGGTTCGACGAAGACTACCTGAACAGCACTCCGATAATCGTGATCCGCAACCCGGCTGGCTATATCGATGCGTTTGCCAATATCCTACCCGAGTACCAGGCCAGCGAGTCCAGCATCGACCTGATGCGCCACCGCCCGCAGGCTGAAAAGGGGCAGATGGATTTCCTGTTCGTCTCGTTGTTCGAATGGGCTAAAGGGCAGGGGTATGCCACCTTCAACCTGGGATTAAGTGGCCTGGCTGGGATTGGTGAAAACCCAACCGACCCGACCATCGAGCGCGCTTTACATTACGTTTACGAACACGTGAACCAGTTCTATAATTTCAAGGGACTGCACGAGTTCAAAGTCAAGTTTGACCCGACCTGGTCGCCACGCCACCTGGTTTATCCAAGCGTTGCCAGCCTGCCAGCCGTCACCATCGCCATGATGCGGGCTGATTCTGGGACGGATCTCCTGGGGGGCTATTTGAAGCATCCCAAATGAGTGATCGATCCATCACAACACATCTAAAGGTAGGTATCATCTGGCTAGGACAGATTATCAAACGCATCCCATTCACCCTGGTTATGGTGGTTCTGCTTGTGTTGGTAGCCTGGGGGACGAACAGTTTTTTCCTGGAGCTGACAAGAACGTGGGTGAGCCGACTCGGATTTGCGCCGCGTGATTTCTGGTTTTTCCGCTGGGAGCGGTTGATCTTATCGGCACTCGCGACCAGCGGCGGTAGCATCTTTTGGTTTGCCCTCGTCATTGTAGGCTTCACCAGCGGGGTAATCGAGTGGATGAGCGGAAGCTGGAGGGCTGTCCTCACTTTTTGGGGAGTGCATCTGATAACTTTGGTGCTCGAATCACTGATGTACTTGTTGCCTTTGCACCAGCTTGGCTTCATCCAGGCACGGGCGCTCTTCTTTTCTCGCGATGTCGGTCCATCGGCCGGATATATGGGTAGCCTGGGGTATATAACTGCGTTCCTACCCAAGCCATGGCGATGGGTGGTTTTTGGATCCATATTAGTCTTCCTGATCGTATCCCTGTTCCTTTCACCTCGACCTGGTGAAACACAAGCGGTAAAATTATCGGCTGACGTGGCGCATTTGCTGGCCTTCCCGTTAGGTTGGGCAACCTCAACCCTATTGGGGAGAAAAAGAACTTCATAAATCCTGGAGAGAACATGTCGGATCGATCCATCGCCCAAAAACTGTTCATTAAACCCGGCAATAAGTACCTGCTGATCAACCCACCCGCGGGATACATAGCTCAGCTGGGTCAGCTCCCCGAAGGAACCATCATCCTGAGCGATTCAAGCTGCCTGGTAGAGGTGATCCAGGTCTTCGTCGTAAACCGCACCGAGCTGGAAGCTCAACTCACCCAATTGAAGGAGCTGTTGGCTGAAAAGGGCATGCTCTGGGTTACATACCACAAGGGTACTTCCAAGGTGAAGACCGACATCAACCGCGATACGATCAACGCGTATGCAGGCAGCCTTGGCTTGCAGGGTGTGGCGATGATCTCCATCGATGACGATTGGTCAGCACTGCGTTTGAAAGTTATCCAGGAATGACTTGAACTCAAAATCACGCCTAAACAGAGCGATATTCACCTTCGTAGGTGATCTGAACGATTTCCTGCCGCACTATCGTAAAAACACAACGTTCAGCCTGGACTTCGAACCTCACCAGACCCTCAAGCACTTAATAGAATCGATCGGCATACCCCATACTGAGTTCGGACGGGTGCTGGTCAATGGGCAGCTGACGGAATCCAACAACCGTCTGCAGGATGGAGGCCAGGTGACGGTTTACCCCGCTCACTCTTACCTGCCGGGTGAGCCGTGCTTCATCCTGGATAATCACCTAGGGCAGCTGGCGACTTACTTGCGTATGCTGGGGTTTGACAGCCTGTACCGCAATGACTATCAGGATGATGAACTAGCTATGGTCTCGATTGAGGAGGAACGGGTGCTGCTGACGCGCGACCGGCGGCTGCTGATGCGCAAGGTGGTCACGCTTGGCTATTGTGTGCACCAGACAGATCCACGCCAGCAGGCAGCGGAGGTGCTGAAGCGGTTCAAGCTGCTCGGGCAGGTGAAGCCATTTCAGCGCTGCCTACGCTGCAACAGCCCACTCCAGGTTGTGAGGAAGCAGGATATCATCGAGCGTCTGGAGCTGCTGACCAAGATATATTATGATGAGTTCCGCCTCTGCCCATCTTGTAAGCAGATCTACTGGAAGGGCTCGCATTACGGGCACATGCTGGATCTGATTGCCGGGATGACAACTCAACCGTAGTTGAGGCTTAGGAGGCATAAATGAAAGCCCATCGGATTACTCCCTGGTTATTCTCTACCGCAGCAATCTTGGTCTTTATTATGTTAGCCCTGGTGTCTGCCAAGATTACTTCGGTTCTGGCATCGTCACCGGTTCTTCTGTCTAAAGGAAAGACCTTCAGTCCGCAAGTCGCCCAATATATTTTCCTGCCATACCTGAGCAAAGCTCCACCATCACAAGCCATCATCATCGATCATACCAACCGGGATATCACACTCATTCCACCCATCTGGATCCAGGCTGCCATGCAGAAAGTCATCTGGTCCTATGGCTCCACATCGCATGGCACCCAGCTTTGGGCAGGAGCTGACTACTTAAGCACCTATGTCAACCCTCCCACCTACAACTTCCTCAAACAATGGCTCATTCCACCCGATCAGGGTAGCACAACTTATTTGCGCATGGGTTACAATAGTGGCTTTGCCTGGGATCCAGCAGCTTTTCTCAATAACGCACGTAGCATGTTGAGCTCGGCTCCCCAGGCAAATGCCTTCATGTGGTCCTGGTGTGGGGAGATGTCTTGGTTAGACATCAGTGAAGTCCAGCAATATTTGGATATGATGATACAGCTCGAAATTGAATACCCGGGAGTGCAATTTGTGTATATGACTGGTCATACTGACAGTGCTAATCAAGCTGTGCTGAACCACAATAACAACTTGGTACGCGATTACGTCCTGGCCAATAACAAGATTCTCTACGACTTCGCTGATATCGAGAGCTGGCTACCGGATGGTACGCTTTACCCAAATCCTTCGGATAATTGCCCATGGTGCCAGACATGGTGCGATACCCATCCTGGAACCTGCCCGGTTCCGGCCATTGATTGCGCTCACTCACACTCGCTGAACTGCTTTTTAAAAGGTCAAGCGCTGTGGTGGCTCTCAGCTCGCCTGGCAGGTTGGGATGGAACATAGAAGCCTTAGTAATAATTCCATCACAGGATTTCATCACAGACGGACCAATTTATGAATTTTCCGTGCGTGTTTCCCGTAAAGGTTATGGGGGCTAATCAGGATGATTTTGAGAGCCTGGTTATCTCGATCATTCAGAAACATGTTCCCATCACAACCGATGAGGTGGTCACCACGCGTCTTAGCCGGGGAGGCAGGTTCCTCTCGCTGACAGTGCGCATCCACGCCAAAAGCCAGGACCAGCTGGATGCCATATACCGCGAATTAAGCGCCCACGAGCGGGTGCTGATGATGTTGTAAGCTGTCTAGGGGGTCAGGGGCATCAGGACTTCTTTAGTTCCGATAATTTCGGCCTGCACCTTGCCTTTGGTAAGATCCCTCAAGGAGGCCTGAAAAGCAGGCAGCTTCTCGACCGCAAGACGGGCAGTGAGGGTCACGTCCGCGGCGAACGCCTCATCAAGCACCGTGCCAGCTTGCGAAACCACCAGCAGGCGCACGCGTTCCAGGTAGGTGTATGGGATCACCAGTATAACGGTATGGGTGAGCACCTTTTCAGCCCGCGGCACACTCTCCACCACCAGGCGCACCGCCTCAGAATATACCCGCACCAGCCCACCGGTGCCCAACCTGGTACCGCCTTTGGCTCTGCCAAAGTAACGCGTAACCACCACTGCCACATCGCCCAGACCACTACCGCGCAGTACTGCCAGGGCCGGTCGCCCGGCTGTGCCGGAAGGCTCGCCAGCATCCGAGCAATGAGCGGTCTCCGAATCTCCATGCCCGATAATATAAAGGGGCACGTTATGCGAGGCATCGGGGAACTCGGCCTTGATGCGCAGGATGAAGGCTTTGGCTTCCTCCACCGAGAAGGCTGGGCTGAGGGTGGAGATGAAGCGCGAGTTAGAGACGGTGAGCTCTTTGCGTATCTCTTTGGCAGGTACTGGGTAGGGTTTCATGGGTGAGGGAGGTTTTGAACTACGATTTAGAATGATTATATGATGAACTATGATTATTTTATGTGTCAATCATAGTAATCAATTAATCCTATGAATCATAGTACAGACAATGAAAGTTCGGAACCTTGGTTTACCAAATTGAAGAGAAAATACGTTTATAATACAGCCAGCACATGATCATTACTGGTATTTCCCAAAATGGTATTCAAGACGGAGATTAACTATGAAACGCCGACCCCTTATTTCTCGCCGGACGTTCCTGAAGCTCACCGCCACCATGGCGGCTGGCGCAGCGCTGGCAGGCTGCATTCCAAAGCAAAGCCCATCCCTACAAACTGACGCCGCCGCAACTGGATCCACCCCGACGGTACTGCCCAGCGCCACTGCTGGGGTGGTGGCTACCGAGACCACTCCAGCTGAAACCACAACGGCAGGAACCAATCCCACGGAGACCGCTTCCAATCCGGAGCCTTCCCCCACGACCAGCCCGGCTTATCTGGCGGTGGCACATGGACCTGACCCGGCTGCCATCACGCGAGCTACCATTGACGCCTTAGGTGGGATGACGAGCTTCGTCAGCTCCGGCTTCGATGTGATCATCAAGCCCAACATGTGCACCGATTACCACCCCCCTGAATATGCCACCACCACCAACCCCATCGTGGTGGGCACGCTGGTTAGTATGTGCCTAGAGGCAGGGGCTGGGCGCGTGCGGGTGATGGACTACCCATTTGGCGGCACGCCCCAATCGGCGTACGAGATATCAGGCATTGCACAGGCAGTCGAAGCGGCAGGCGGGGAAATGCACATCATGAGCCGCCCCAAGTACACGCAGGTGGATATCCCACAGGGTAAGAGCCTGACCAAGGTGAAAATTTACCCGGATATTCTGGAAGCCGACCTGCTGATCGACGTGCCGATCGCCAAGCACCACGGATCCACCAGACTGACATTGGGGGGTAAGAACCTGATGGGCGTGATCCTGGACCGCAATTTAATGCATAGCAATCTCTCCCAACGCATTGCCGACCTGACCAGCCTGGTACGACCAGCACTCACGGTGGTGGATGCAGTGCGCATCCTGACCAACCACGGCCCGACCGGTGGAGACCTGGCGGACGTCAGGCAATTGGACACGGTTATCGCCAGCCGGGATATCGTAGCGGCTGATGCGTATGCCACGACGCTGTTTGGCCTCACTGGTACAGACATCGGCTACATCCAGGCGAGCGCAGAATTGGGACTAGGGACTATGGATCTGAACAGCATAAACATCCAGGAGATCAACCTCGGATGAGCTGGAATGGTTGGCGGCGGATCAGACAAGCCGTCCAAATCCTCTTCTTTGCTTTTTACATCTATCTTATCTTCGCCGTAGTGCAGCAAAGGGTTGCCCCTCCACTCTCGGACATCTTCTTCCGCCTGGACCCGCTTTCAGCGCTGGGTGCCATGCTCGCCAGCCGGCAGGGGCTCCCCAAATTGGGGTTGGCACTGGTCACGATTGGGCTGACAATAAATATCGGGCGTGTGTGGTGTGGCTGGATCTGCCCGCTGGGTAGCCTTCTGGAGTGGATATCCTTCCGTAAAGCACGCAAGCGGGCGGCTTCAATATCCCCCCGCTGGAGGATCGTAAAATATTTCCTTATGGCGACCAGTCTGGCAGCAGCCCTTTTTGGTGGTCTGACCCTGTTGGTGCTGGACCCGATCGCCATCTTCACCCGCACACTAACCACAGCCATCCTGCCGGCCATCTTTTATGCGGTCAATTCCATCGAGACGGCTTTATATCATCTAAATTTCTTAACTCCAGCCCTGGATGGCTTCGAGGGACTGGTACGAGGCACCGTATTACCCGTGGAACAGCCGGCCTTCGCCCAAAACCTGGCGATTGCAGCGCTTTTCTTCGGCTTGATCGCCTTGAACTTGCTCGCACACCGTTTCTGGTGCCGTTATTTGTGCCCACTAGGGGCACTGCTGGGAGTGCTTTCAAAAATATCCTTATTTCGCCCGGTGATTGGCTCAGCCTGCACCCAATGTACCCGCTGTGCCATTGTTTGCAAACCAGGTGCGGTCGACACGACCCCAGCGAATTTCCACATCATGCCGTCGGAATGCACCGTCTGCTTGGACTGTATGGCCAACTGCAAGCCGGAGGATATTCGCTTTGGTTTTACATTGAAACCTGCCCCCAGACAGGAATTTGATCTTTCACGCCGGCAGGCAATTGGGGCACTAGCGACTGGGGCGGCAGGTGTGCTGCTGTTGGGCACCGACCTGCGCTTGCGGCAGGATAACCCGTGGCGCATACGCCCGCCGGGAGTAATGGAAGAAGATGCCTTCCTCTCCACCTGCCTACGCTGCTCGCAGTGTATGAAAATCTGCCCAACGACTGCCCTGCAACCGGCATTGACAGAGGCGGGGCTGGCGGGGTTATGGACCCCACTGGTGGTGCCGCGTGTGGGTTACTGCGATTATGGCTGTACGGCTTGCGGTCAGGTCTGCCCGTCGGGGGCCATCCCACAGCTTCCACTGGAAGAGAAACGCCAGGTGGTGATTGGCAAAGCCAGCATCGACCACAACCGCTGTTTGCCATGGGCGAGCGGTGTGCCCTGCATCGTGTGTGAGGAAATGTGCCCCACCCCGCAAAAATCCATCCGTTTGGAAGAAGCTCAAGTGGTTGATTCCAGTGGGCAGACCAGCACCGTTCAACGACCAAGTGTCCTCCGCGATCTATGCATCGGTTGCGGGATCTGTGAGCATAACTGCCCGCTGGAGGGTATTGCCGCCATCCGGGTATATAACGCCTAGCTTTGGCTTGTTAATTGCAACCCTATTCTTATTGAAACAACATAGAGCGAATGGCAAAATGATGTAGAATATCATCATTAGGATATTCGCGTTGGGTGCTAAGGAGGCGACTATGAATAAGAAAATCATCTTAACATGTGCAGCGCTGGTGATGCTGGCACTGATCATCACCGCCTGTAAATTACCGGCGGCTGGCAGCCCACCACCCGTTACAACCCAGGTACCCGTCATTCCGACAGCGACCATTGCAGTGGCAGCAGAGCCAACCAATACATCCGTCCCACCCACCCCGGTGGTGGTGACAGCCACCTCCGTCCCATCCACGCCTGTCCTAGCTACGTCCGTGCCACCGACTCCTATGCCACCCACACCAACTCCACTACCCCAGGCCATCCGCATCCAGTTCGCGGCTGGAGGAACTTCAGCAGTGATTGATGGTGAGTTGGAGGCCGGACAGACTTTGTATTACGTGCTGGGAGCCAGTGCCATGCAAACCATGAGCGTGAAAGTCACGTCACCCAATTCGGATGTGTACTTGGGGGTCTTTGGAGCGGATGGTCAGGTATTTCTGACTAACACAACACAGGACACTTTATGGTCTGGCATTCTGCCCACCACCCAAGACTACTACCTCAGCCTGACCGCCGCAAATGGCAAAGCCAGCTATTCACTCTCGGTGGATATCCCACCACTGACAACTGTTCCGACTGCCAATACCACTCCGGTGGCAGGCACGTTTGACCCTGCGGCGACTTATGGCAATTCAACCTTCGATGACCCAATGACAGGTGGAAATATCAACGACTGGACCAACCCAGTCACCGGGCTGCTCCCCAATACCAACTACATCAAGATCGTTGAAACAGATGCCAAATTCTACGTCACGGGGAAGCTCACTGGATTCAGCACCTGGTACTTCACCTGGCATGAGCTAACAGATTTTTACCTGCAATCGACCTTTGACTCAGGTAGCTGCTCCAGCAAGGATGCTTATGGATTGATCTTCCGCGGTCCTGAGCACCTGGCAGGGGTCTCTTATGGGTATGTGGTGGCGTTCTCGTGTGATGGTGCAGTCTGGGTCTACCGTCTGGATGGTGCCAACCCATATACCGCGGTGGACCTGGTGAGCTGGACGCCCAGCAACTATATCCTGGCAGGTGCCAACAAGGAAAACGTCATGGGGATCAAGGCAATTGGCAGCACGCTGACCGTGTATGCCAATGGTCACCAGATTGCCCAGGTGACTGACAGTAAGTTTAAATTTGGGCGGTATGGGGTCTACGTCAGCCCGGAAGTGACTGCCAATTACACTTACCGAGTGGCCCATATGTTATATTGGGATTTGACTCCGTAAGATCATTATCCCCTTACATCGTAAAATTAGAAACTGGCTGCAGAAGTTCCACCGCAGCCAGTTTTATTATTTTTCTTCCTAAGAATCTTTTATACAAATTCTAAGGAAATCTACATTGTAAGATTAATCATAACCTGATACATTTGGGCAATCTTCCCAAAGCCCCTTATTTGAGGCGATTTGATGGATGATTGGCTTAGTTTGAGCGAAGCTGCAAAACAGTTAGGTGTTCATCCGAGCACTGTTCGGGCGTGGGCGGATCATGGATACCTGCCTTCTCAACGTACACAAGGCGGTCACCGACGCTTCCGCCGGTCCGACATTGAAATACGCATGCATACCAGGTGGGAGAGCTCAACACCCGAAGCGACTTCGGTGTATACCAACGTCTTACGGAATACACGCATACAAATCAGTGAAAGCAATCTAGAAACAGAAAAATGGTATCGCAAGATGGACGACGAAGCCCGCGAGCAATATCGCTTAAGCGGGCGCTCACTGGTACAGGGATTGATCGGGCATTTAACCACAGTTGATGAAGGCCTGGAGGCAGAAGCGCGTTCGCTTGGCTATGAATATGCCTCACGCGGCCAGCGGGTGGGATTAACCAGCGTGGAAGCGGCACACGCTTTCCAATTCTTCCGCACGGCAGTCATGGATGCCATCCTCACTGCATATGAGAATGCAAATATACGCTCACCGCAAATCTGGGCAGATTTATTCCGCAGGATGAACTCGTTTTCAGATTTAATCATCATTACATTACTTGATACCTACGAAGCCCTCCAGCACGGG
>CAZXPK010000070.1:0-18235 GCA_964642565.1 uncultured Anaerolineaceae bacterium | reverse complement strand
TACAGTTCACTTTTCAACTGCTATCGGTTCACTTTTCAAGTTGCGCTGACAATAGATCGTACCTCTCCTTGACACCTTCCGGTCTATGCGATAATATCCCGTTACATAAAAGGTACAGGTACTCAACGAACATGACGCGGTAAGCTACTCTCACTGATCTTTTTTACCCTCAATCCCAACTTTCTGTTGGGTGGGGATTATTGTGCTCATATCCTGATCAGAACCGAATGAAATATGCTTACCGCACATCTTTTAAGTAAATTCTTTGAATTACAAACCCTGTTTGAAAATGTATCTTTCAGCTTGAACTCGAACGAGCGCACGGGTCTCGTGGGTCCTAACGGCTGTGGCAAGACCACGTTGATGCGCATCCTGGCTGGCCTTGAGCCACCCTCCAGCGGTCGCGTCAACCATGACCCAAACCTACGCATCGGATATCTACCACAGGGTTTCGAGCTCGACCCCTCCCTGACATTGAGTGAGATCATTGACCGGTATACCGGGGATATTCCAAATCTTGAGGTTGAGCTGACCGTTGCAGCTGAGGCTTTGGTAAAGCATCCTACTGACCAGACCTGGCAGGCCCGTTATGACGAGCTGCTCCGTAGAATCCAATCATCTGATACGGGTCGCACGGCTCGCATCCTGGCAGGTCTGGGGTTGGATGGTGTCGATCCTAAACTTCCGACAGCCAGGCTCAGCGGAGGTCAGCAGACACGCCTATCGTTGGCGTTAGTGTTGCTAAACGATCCCCAATTGCTGCTATTGGACGAACCCACCAACCACCTGGATATCACCATGCTTACTTGGCTGGAGGGCTGGCTTGTCAACTCCCCCTGCGGAGCGCTGATTATCTCACACGACCGGATGTTCCTCGACCACACTGTTCGCCACATTCTAGAGATGGATCCTCTCACCCACAGTGTGCGTGGATATTCTGGCAATTACACCAATTACGTGGCCCAACGACAGGCGGAGATCGAACACCAATGGAATGCATACAATGACCAGCAAGCTGAAATCCAGCGTATGCGTCAGGATATTATTCGCACAAGGGAGCAAGCAGCCCACACTGAGCATGAGGCATCTTCCATGCGCATCGGTGGGAGTGATTACAAGGAGCCGGGTGTTAAATCATACAGGAAAAGGATTGCCAAGAAAGTCGCCAAGAAGGCTAAATCACGCCAGAAGAAGCTGGATAGATATCTGGACTCGGATGAACGTGTGGAAAAACCAACTTCTCCCTGGCATATGAAGCTGGAATTTAACTCAACAGACCACCTCGGCCGCTCAGTCATCCGACTGGATGACCTGAGCATTGGTTATGATCCCGACCATCCGCTGATAAGCGGGATCAACCTAGAATTGCACGCCAGGCAACGGGTGGCTCTCACTGGACCAAATGGCTGTGGTAAGACCACACTGCTGCGAACCATCACCGAACAGACACCTGCCCTGGCAGGGAGGGTGCATCTCAGCACCAGCGCTCATCTTGGATACCTGACCCAGGACCAGTCGGGGCTCAAGCTTAACCAAAGCCCAGTTGATATAATGTTAGCTTACATCCCGAGTGAAACCGAAGCACGAAACTTTCTGGCATACTTTCTTTTCACCGGCGATGAGCCTCTCAAACCTATATCATTACTCAGTTATGGGCAACGCACACGCCTGCTACTTGCTAAATTGGTAGCGGAAGGCTGCAACTGCCTGCTGTTAGATGAACCAATCAATCACCTGGATATCCCCAGCCGCTCTCAGTTCGAGCAAGCTCTCAGCCAGTTTGGCGGGGCAGTGCTGGCAGTCGTTCACGACCGTTATTTCATTCAACGATCCGCGGATGAGATTTGGTGGGTAGAAAATGGGGGCATCCGCTGCCTCTCGGAGATCTTGTCATCTGAGCATTGATATATAATAGCTAACGGTGATATATAATTGCTAAATGAAGTTATTTTCAATGGACCCAAACCGAGCATCCTGGAACCAGCAGCAGCACCTCTTACAGAGGGCTTTATCGCTCCCGGAAAAACATCCGGAGTATATCTCCCTGTTTCTCAACCAGCATGCTCAAGTTCATTCTTCCAGAATGTCATATGCAGCGAAATGGTCGTTCGAAGATGAGGTTCTCAATGGGATGGACCACTCCTCCCTCCGATGCATCCCACCCAAGGGTGAGCACTCCATTGCCTGGATAGTATGGCACCTCGCTCGCATCGAGGATGTGACCATGAACATTCTGGTCGCTGGAGGTGAGCAGCTCCTTGAGCGAGAGGGCTGGCTCGATAAGATGGGCACTAACATCAAGGATACCGGTAATGCAGCCAATGCTGTAAAAATAGCCCGGCTCAGTCATATGCTTGACCTTGATAATCTGATGGCTTACCGGATTGCTGTTGGGCAACGTACACGCCAGATTGTCAGCCAACTCACCCCATATGAGCTGAAGCAGAAGGTTCACCCTGACCGCATTATCCAAGTCCGATTAACGGGGTCGATGGTGGCAGGCACCAGTGATATTTTGGATTATTGGAGCAAGCGTACGGTTGCTGGATTGCTACTTAAACCCCCTACTCGTCACTGCTTCCTTCACCTAAATGAAGCTTTGCGTATCAAACACGCTTTAAAGATATAAAGTCATCCTTATCACATTACTTCTATCTGAAATGATTAATTACAGGTCTACTCAACAATAAGCGACCGAATATTCACCTCATCCGAATTAATTTGCATTACAAGACCTTACAGATCGCCAGCAAAAGGAGAGTAGGAAAGGTAAGTCACTAGATTCGCATAAAAATAAGGTCTCAACTTATGGGATCAGAAAATCGATTACCTTACTTTATCTTGAAAATCATGTCATAAATATAAATTACTATGACGTCTTACTATTTATATTATATTTCTACCACTTTTCGGATTCCTGGCATATATCAAGATTACCAGCTCCTTAGCCCTCCATTCCCGCCAACAACCTGTCATATAGCTTCTTCGTAGTGGGCAACGGTTCGATCCCCATATCATCTGCCAATATCTCATTCAGTTCCTGGTATTGGCGCATCAGTCCTGCCCGGTCACCAAGGGCTGTATATACCCGCATTACCTGGCAATGTAAATCCTCGAGTAAGTTGTCCATTCGGAGAGCTCGGTGTAACAGGTCCAGTGAGCGGGTGTAGCGTTCATTTGTAAAATGATAATCCGCAAGCTGTCTGAGCATCCCCAAATATTCTTGTGAAATCCTCCTGCGCTCGGGGAATAGCCAGTCATAATACAGATTCTGCAGGTAATCCCCTTCGTATAAGCTGGTGGCCTGTTCAAGCCAACGTGCAGCCATTTCACCATCTTCTGCCGCATGTGCATTGGCGAGGGCAGCGTCGAACTCATCCACATCGATGTTAAAACGAGCCACATCCAGATGATACTCTCCTGCCTCCACCAGCACAAAACGCGGTGCTGGCTCTTGTTTTTTGAGGGCATTGCGCAAGCGGGAGAGAGCAGTATGAAATGCCGTCATCCCTCTGCCTGGCTTTTCCGCCCATATGGCTTCGAATACTTGCTCTGCGGGGATGCGCTCACCTCGGAAGGTAACGAAGAATGCCAAAAGGTCACGAGCTTTAGCTGATACCCAATGTTCCTGTGTGAGTTCCTCCCCTCCCAACTGTACCCTGAAGTTTCCCAAGCAACGCACCACAATAGCCGAGGGATCGGTGAGCTTAATCAATGTTTTGCGATGTTGGGTCGGCAGATTCTCGAGCACGCGATCCACGAATGGGGTTCTTTGACCTGCTGCTACAAGCGCATTACACACCAACCGACTGCGCTCACCCTGGTCTATGAATAACTGAAACGCACCCGTTGGCTCAATCATGTGTAGTGCCCGGTTGGCATACTCAATCCCCATCTCCTGTCGCCCAGTAACCAGATGAATATATGCTAATCCCAAATAAACCAGTGCCAGGGGGATGCGGAATTGCCGCCGCTCGCCCACTTCCACCAACTCCTGGTATAACTCCTCTGCTCTTTCGAGCATGCCTTTATCCAGGGCAGTATCAGCCAGCACGCTCCGGCACACATAAACTTCATAGGCATCTGGATGACCACGATACACCCACAGCGCTCCCTCAGCCAGTTGCCAGGCTTCATCCACGCGCCCCTGACTGCATAAGTTTAGTGCCAGATATCCAGTTGCCATGATCTGCTCGTAGGAGGCAGTACCCAGCTGGACAGCCAGCTCCAGTGATTGCTTAAGGGCTGTTTCAGCACGTGCCATTTCCCCTACACGGGTGAGCACATTCCCGAGGGCAGTGTACGCTGCAGGCAGTAACTCATTTAGATGCAGCGTTTGGGCGATACTTAAACCCCGTTCTGCATGATGCAATGCCACCTGGAATTCCCTCCAATAGAGATAAGGGCTGACCAACAGAATGTAAGCTTGTGCTGCCATGGGGGATAACTCATCAGGTGCAAGGCGTAATGCTTCCTGAGTATGTACCACTGCTGCCTGTGGGTCTCCCGACCACCAGCAAATCTGTCCCAAGGATTGGAGAAAGCTTGCCCGGGCAAGAGTAGATAATTTTTCTCCTGCCAAACGCGATTCTTCCACTGCCTGCTCTGCCAATGATCTACCCCGATCCATACCAGTGAGGAAACCAGTACTTTTTGCCAAAGCCATCAGGGCTTCAGCACGTGAGGTATGATCTTCGTCGGGAGATGCCTGCAAGGCTTGCGTAGCCAGACCTTCCGCTGAACAGTAATTCCCTTGAGAGCGTTCAATCTCTGCCAATCGAGTTAGTGCTCGACTAACGCCTGAACCTTCACTATTTTTCGCATATACAAGGCGTGCCTTCTCATATGCGCTAACTGCTAGCCTTGCTTTTCCCATCCGCCTATGCACATTGCCATGTTGCAGCAACAGCTCAGGGTACTGGTTCATCACTTCAGCTGGCAGGCAGGATAGGTAGCGATGAAGAGCTTCGGCGCGCCCGCGCTCTACATAATCAGCTGCAAAATTGCAGGCGCACTGTGCGGCGGCAATGGTTTCACCCGCCTGGATATAATGTTGGAAAGCCGATTCCCATTCAAATAACTCTCTATAATACCCGCCTGCCTTGGCTTCCAACTGCCTGAGCAATTCTGGCTGATCGCTTCGCAGCTTGCTTAATAAGAACTCGCGGAATAGATAATGGTACCGATACCATTGACGCTGGGCATCCAGGCTGGTGACAAATAAATTCTGCTCCTCAAGTTGTTCCAACGTCCGTTGAGCATCGAGCACCTGGGCAATGACATTGCAGGAAGCAGAATCCATCTGATCCAATACTGCAGTATGTAACAAGAACCGCTGCCTGTCTGTAGGTAGCTGACGAAAAACCTCATCGGTGAGATATTCAAATATAAAACGCTGTGATCCACTCAAGCCAGATATCATATCCGAGGCAACCTGGACATCCTTGCCTGAAAGCATTGAGCGCACAATTTGCAATGCAGCTGCCCAACCTTCGGTTCTCTCATTCAACAGGCTAAGACTTTCGACTGATAACCCGGGTATCTCCTGCTGCATCAGCTCAGTAACCTCATCCTCCCTAAAGCGCAGGTCATTCGCACGTAGCTCAGCCATGACCCCACGCGCTCTGAGTTTCGCCAATGATAAAGGTGGGTCGTTCCGGGTTGAAAGGATTAGGTGAAAATTGGGTGATCCATTTTCTAATAGGAAATCTACCAATTGGTGTACCACTAATGAGGTAGTGTTATGGTAATCATCCATCACAACCAGATACGGCTGACAAAGCTGTTCTCCTAGCTCATTAATCAAGACAGTCATTACTTGTTGTGGCTCGATGCCACCTTGAGGGCTTTCAAGCAGGGCCAAGGCGTTTTGCCCGATAACATCTTTATCGCTTTTCGAAGAAAACCGCATAAGCCTCAGCGCCTCAATGAGATAGGCCATGAAGGTATAAGGGTCTGAATCAGATGGGTCGAGCTGGTACCATGCTACTGGTAGCTCGGTTTTAGCCAGGAATTCAGCTAGCAGGCTGGTTTTGCCATAACCGGCTGATGCGGAGATCAGGATCAAGCGTTGTTCCAGGTGGTTTTCTAGCCAATGGAGTAGATGCGAGCGAGGAAGATAGCCTCGCCCGGCACGTGGGAGAAGGAATTTGGTCGAAAGCAAAATGGAGGGCTTCATAAATTGCAAATGATTTGCAAACCCAATATGGTAGTATTCTAACAGTATCTTAAACAAAAGAGAGGAGAACTGTAATGAAACACCACCGTTTTATCATCTTTATGCTGATAGGTGTCATGCTGCTGGTTACCGCTTGTGGCGGACAAACCACGACACCAGCGTCAACTGTAGCACCCACATCACCCTCTGCAACTGTTGCGCAGCCCACTCAAGGGCCTCCCACTGCAGTACCGCCAACTGAGGCTCCATCCCCTGAACCGACGGCAGCACTGAAGGTAATGCGTATTGCCAACACCGCCAATTTCACTACCTGGGATCCAATCAAATCCTTTTCCACCGAAGCTGCATATATGGCGAATATGTATGAGCAACTCCTGCGCATTAATCCACCTGGATCAGCACAGAAATTCACACCCCTGCTGGCAGAGAGCTGGGAATCCAGTGCGGATGGGCTTGCCTGGACCTTCCATCTACGTCAAGGAGTGACCTTCCATGATGGTGAGGTGATGAATGCCAATGCCGTCAAGCTTTCCATCGAAGCTGCCAAGGATCATGGAGGCGCATCCTTTATTTGGGCTCCATTGGATACCATCGAGACACCAGATGACTACACTGTAGTATTCAACCTGACCTATGCCGCCCCGGTAGACTTGATCGCGTCTTCTTTGTATGGATCCTGGATCGTGAGTCCCAAAGCTTTGGAAGCCGTTGCTGCTGATGAGGTATACTTCGAGACCGGTAAGGAAGCTGGGACAGGTCCGTATATGGTTGACACTTACACCCCCGATCAAGAAGTGGTCTTTAAAAAGTTCGAAAATTACTGGGGTGGCTGGCAACCCGATAATTATGACATTGTGCTAGTACAGATCGTCCCTGAAGCTACCACCCAACAGCAATTGCTGGAAGGCGGTGAAGTGGATCTGGCGAGCTTAATCCCCACCGAAAACCTGGATTCCTTCCGAACCAACCCTGATTACACTGTTTTCGAAGAGAAATCCTTCTTCAACTATGTCGGTTTCTTCAACACCTTGCGACCACCACTGGATAACCCTCTTGTCCGACAGGCACTCTCTTATGCCATCCCTTACCAGGAAACCATCGACATATCAGTGGCAGGCTTGGGAACGCAGAGTCGTGGTCCTGTACCTGAAGGCGTTTGGCCATGGTCTGACGAGGTAATGCAATATACCTATGACCTGGACGCAGCACGTGACCTATTGAAAGAAGCTGGCTATGAGAATGGCGGATTCTCAATTAGACTGACCCATGCATCGGAAAACGCTGCAGAGACCCTCTTTGCCCCGCTGATTAAAGATTCCTTTGCCCAGATCGGTGTAGACGTCTCCATCGAGCCCATGTTGTTCAACCAACAGTGGGAGTTATCGAAAACCGATCCAGCCAATGCACAGGATATGTTCCTGGTGCTCTATTGGCCGACTTATTCAGATGCTGGCTCAGATAACCTATGGTCGTTGTTCTATTACACTGAAAAACCGTTCTTCAATCTATCTTATTGGAACAGCCCGGATTATAACGGGTTGCTGGATCAGGCTATTGCAACAACTGTCACAGACCCAACCACATCCCAACAGCTGTACATCGATGCCATGAACCTGCTGGTGGATCAAGCACCTGGGGTATTCTTCTTCGACACCAAGGCTGCCTACGTTGTTCCCAAGCATATTGCCGGTTTCCAATACAACCTGAACTATCCATTTACGCCATTCTGGTTCTATCAACTAACTCCAGCTAAATAAGCCTGATCCAAACAGGGAGCGGAACTACCTAGCTCCGCTCCCTGCTCCATGCGGGTTTATAATCCGTTCGTTGCGGGCGTACCCCAACTTGGAACTATATGCGCAGACTTGAATTCATCCTCCGGCGCTTGCTGACCTCTATCTTCGTGCTGATCGGCGTCTCGATCATCACGTTCTCGCTTGCCCGCGTCATTCCTTCCAATGCAGCTGCTTTATACATCGGTCCCAAAGCAAGACCCGAAGACATTGCCCGTGTCACCATTAAGCTTGGGCTGGATAAACCACTGCCGGTCCAATATCTCATCTACATGCGTGACCTTTTGCATGGTGACCTTGGAACCTCCATCGGCACAAAGCGCCCAGTACTGCAGGAGCTGACCAGCCGCCTGCCAGCTACCCTTGGGTTGCTCATCTCAGGTATGGCACTGGCCGTGCTCATTGGCGTACCCATGGGGGTACTCAGCGCCCGTTGGCAGGGCAAGCCAATGGATATATTTGTGCGTACCATATCCATCATCGGCGTCTCAATGCCTGCCTTTTATCTCGGCTTATTATTGCAAATCTTCTTCTTCCGCAGGCTTGATCTATTACCTCTGGCTGGACGCTTCAGTAATGAATTACGCTTCACCAACCCAATCACTCCGGTCACCAACTTCCTGCTTTTAGATGCCTTGTTTGGACAGAACTGGATCGCCCTCAAGGACGTTGCTCGACATCTCGTTCTGCCTGCCCTTACCCTGGCAGCGTATCCGAGTGGTTTAGTCGCTCGGATGACGCGTGCCACCATGCTGGAAGTTATGGAGCAGGATTACATACGAACTGCCCGTGCCTATGGGATCCGCGAGACAACGGTTGTTTATCTATACGCATTAAAGAACGCCATCAGCCCTACCCTCACTGTGATTGGCTTAACAGTGGCATTTGCCCTCACAGGTACTTTCTTCGTTGAAGTTATATTTAACTGGCCTGGGCTCGGACTGTTCACAGTTCACTCACTCCTTAATGTGGATTACCCTGCTATCATGGGTATCACTCTGTTTGGGGCTGCCATGTATGTCATCATCAATCTGGCAGTTGACCTGCTGCAAGCCTGGATTGATCCACGCATCTCGCTAAACTAACATGAGTACCATCCCTGCCATCGCAGTAGAACCCGAGATTCAAACTACCCGCACATCCAGGCATGTGCTTAATGTCATCCTGCGTGACCCGCTTTCGCTAATCAGCACAATTGTCATCATCCTTTTTATTTTGATTGGAATTTTTGCCTACCAGGTCGCTCCTTTTCCAAAGGAAGGTGCTGGCAAGACGAATGTGCCCAACTCACTTCTCTCACCTTCTCTGGCTCATCCCTTTGGGACGGATAAACTCGGGAGAGATGTGCTAAGCCGCGTCATTGTTGGGGCACGCCCGGCATTGATCGTACCCATGGGTGTGGTGCTGTTCGCTGTACTCATTGGTGCCCCACTCGGAGCGATTGCCGGTTACAAGGGTGGCTGGGTTGACGAAGTGATCATGCGCATCACCGACCTGTTCCTGGCTTTCCCATCTCTCCTGCTGGCGATGGCTATCGCCTCTGCTCTCGGGCGTGGCCTGCAGAATGCCGCGATTGCTCTGGTTGTATCCTGGTGGCCCTGGTACACCCGTCTGACACGCGGGGTGACGATCAGCTTGAAAGAACGCTATTTTGTGGAAGCTGCCCAGGCGATAGGCGTGCGTGATTCGATTATTATCATGCGTCATATCCTGCCCAATACTATCTCGGCGATACTCGTCCAGGCAACAGTTGACCTGGGTACCGTTATCCTAGCCATGGGCGGTCTGGCTTTTCTGGGTCTTGGAACCCAACCACCCTCCCCCGACTGGGGTTTGATGATCTCGGATGGGCGCACATACATTCTTGAGCAGTGGTGGATCTCCACGTTCCCGGGGCTGGCTATCTTTGTTATCGTATTGGCATTCAACATGGTCGGAGATACCCTACGCGATATTTTCGATCCGAGGCAATACCGGTGAACACCCTCTTGGAAGTCCGTGACTTGTATCTCGAATTTAAAACCTCGCGAGGTAACCTTAAGGCTTTGAATGGAATCAGCTTCGATGTGCGTAAAGGTGAAGTCCTTGGATTGGTAGGCGAGACAGGCTGTGGTAAGACCGTCACCGGATTGACCATCTTACGATTGCTGGCACGCTCAGCAAGTATCACACATGGCGAGATCATCCTGGAAGGCACAGATCTATTGAGATTACCCCGGGCAGAGATGGAGAAAGCACGCGGTAGCCAGATTGCCATGATCTTCCAGGACCCATCTTCCTCACTCAATCCGGTCTTCACCATCGGTGAGCAGATGATACGGGTTATCCGGCAGCATAAAGAGTTATCCAAAAATAATGCCAAAAAACATGCTGCAGATATGCTCCAAGCGGTTGGATTGCCTGATGTCGAACGCATTCTGCAAAGTTATCCTCACCAGCTCTCCGGTGGGCAACAGCAGCGAGTGATGATCGCTATGGCGCTCTCCTGCCATCCACATCTGCTTATCGCTGATGAGCCAACTACTGCCCTGGATGTGACCATCCAGGCACAGATCCTCAAGCTTCTAAGCCAGCTTCAAAAAGAATTCGATATATCTGCCATCCTAATCACCCATAACCTGGGGGTGGTAGCTCAAACCTGTGACCGTCTGGTCATCCTATATGCCGGGCATGTCGTGGAAGTAGGTACGACACGCCAGGTGTTTAAAAACCCGCAGCACCCCTATTCCCGGGGGCTTATTGCAGCTGTGCCTCGTCCAGGCAGCCGAGGTAAGAAGATGGCCGTTATACCGGGTGTCGTGCCATCCAACCCAGGATCACTACCGGGCTGTCCATTTGCTCCACGCTGCAAGTTTGTTTTCGATCGTTGCACACAGGAAGTACCTACACTATTCCCCGTGGGTGTAGAACATTGGAGTGCATGCTTCCTGGTGGATTCTAGAACCCAAGCTGAGGTGATTGGTTCATGACCTCTTTAGTAGAAGTTCGATCACTTAAGAAGTACTTCCGGCTGCCTGGGGGATGGCTGACAGGTAAACGACGCTACGTTTTTGCCGTTGATGGAGTGGATCTTTCCATCGAGCGAGGTGAGGTATTTGGACTCGTGGGCGAGTCAGGCTGTGGGAAGACTACCCTAGGGCGTATATTGCTGCGTCTCATTCAACCTACCGCAGGGCAGGTGCTCTTTGATGGAAAAGACCTGAGCGCCCTCAAGGGTGAAGCCATGCGTCACATGCGCCAACAGATGCAGATCGTTTTCCAAAATCCGCTGTCTTCACTCAGTCCACGAATGAAGATCGAACAGGTGATTGCTGAGCCTCTCATTACTCACAAGGCTGTCAAGCCAGGCATGTTGAGGTCACGCGTCCTCGAGCTGCTCGAACAGGTAGGACTTGGCAGGCAGCACCTGGATCGCTTTCCGCATGAATTATCGGGAGGGCAGTGCCAACGGGTAGCGGTCGCGCGTGCGATGGCGCTTAACCCACGCCTGCTTGTTTTGGATGAACCCACATCTGCCCTCGATGTTTCTGTTCAAGCACAGATCATCAACCTGTTGGATGAATTGCGTAAGAGCTATGGATTAACTTATGTTTTCATCTCACATGATCTCAATGTGGTGCAGCACATCAGCGATCGAATTGGTGTGATGTATTTAGGCAAGATTGTTGAGCTTGCTACCGCGGAGGATATCTTTTCTGCTCCACTGCACCCATATACGCAGGCGTTATTTGGTGCCATACTGTTGCCGGATGTGGATAACCCACGTGAGCTGACCGTGCTGGAAGGTAATGTCCCCAGCCCAATCAACCCACCTTCAGGTTGCCGCTTTCACACCCGCTGCCACCTTGCACAAGAAATATGCACACAGAAGGAACCGTTATTACGGCAGGTTAGAAGGATCCGCATGGTCGCCTGCCATTTGGTGAATGAGGAGTAATTCTATGAGTCGCTTGTTTGGAATTGCCGGAGTACAAATGCAAGTCGTGCCTTTTGATGCACACGCCACAGTGGATAAAATGTCAGAAATTGCCACCAACTTGATCAAATCATTCCCATGGGTACAGCTGATCATGTTCCACGAGCTGGTTGTGCCGGCCCGTGATTCATTTGTTACCCCAAAGGATCATGACTGGAGGCTAACGAATTCCGAAACTATCCCTGGAGAACTCTCAGAAAGATTATGTTCAGTCGCGCATAACCTAAACCGCTGGCTCATCCCCGGGACGATGTACGAGCTGGATGGTGACAAAATCTACAATACTGCTTTGGTTATATCCCCGCAGGGTGAGATCGTGCGCAAATACCGCAAGATGTTTCCCTGGTTACCCTATGAGGATGGCGTCACACCTGGAAATGAGTTCTGTGTGTTCGATATCCCGGATGTGGGACGCTTTGGCCTGTGCATCTGCTACGATATGTGGTTCCCGGAGGTGGCACGCACTCTTGTCTGGCAAGGTGCAGAGGTGATCCTGCAGCCGACTTTGACACCAACCTCCGATCGCGAGCTGGAGCTGGTGATGTGCCGGGCTAATGCCCTATTCAACCAGTGCTACTTTATCAGTGTCAACGGGGTTGGCACGTGGGGTGGAGGGCGCTCCACCATGATCGACCCGGATGGGCGTATCCTGCAGGAAGCTTCCACTAACCAAACCTTCCTGACTGAGATGATCGACCTGGATCATTGCACACGTACGCGTGAGTTCGGGACCATCGGCCTGGCGCAGACCCTTAAGCAGCTAAGAGACTCTGATCATACCTTCCCCATTTATGAAGATGGTAAGCTTGCCAAAGGCAGCTTTTCCAACCTGGGGGTGCTCAAATACTACCGCCAATTGGATGTGGGGACGAACAACAAGAAATAATCAAAACCGTCTATCTTACCCTCATATTGCCCTCCCTTAAAAACTGGGGAGGGCTTTTTTATGGAGGCAAAAAGTTTCATTTGGGTAAAACACTGTTCCGCCCAGCGGTTTGTCATATTCCAAAAATATCTAGCCACATGATTGCTTAATACCAAAGCGTCCAACCATTGCTTATATAATTCGGACATTCTTTATCAAATATTAATCAATTATATCTTGACACGATATAATGCGGGTTCTAAAATTGATTTAAATAAAATCGGGACAGTTACAGTTGAGATTGGAGCTATAGATGCGAAAAGTCATTTTTTCCATTCCAATAACCCTAGATGGGTATATAGAAGGACCTAATCGAGAATTGGATTGGGTCATCCCAGATGATGAGCTGCATGACTTCTATACCCAATTACTTAAAAATGCAGATTTAATTTTATACGGTCGGGTAACCTACGAGCTCATGGTGAGTTACTGGCCGACGGCGACATCTGACTCCACAATCCCAGGGAGCATGGTTCGATTTGCAAACACTCTCAACCCAATGTCAAAGGTAGTTTTCTCGAAAACTCTGAAAAATGTCGGATGGAATACAAAACTAGTTGATTCTCTCATTCCTGAAGAAATAAGTAAGATGAAATCGGAAGAGGGACGGGACATATTGCTAGGCGGAGGAGCGTCCATTGCCCAGGCTTTTATGCAACACAACCTGATAGACGAATTCCAACTGGTGGTACAACCCGTTGCCATTGGAAATGGAAAACCATTGTTCAATGGAATGCACGATATGCTAAAACTGAATTTAATGTGGAGCCGACCATTTCATTCCGGTGCAATTGCCCTATGCTATCACCCCAATAGGGGAGGGTGAACCCAACCATAAATACTACGTATACACCCACATGCCAAACGCATAATACGCATATGGCACCAACCCTGATAAGTATGTGTTTGTAATGCTAATCAAAAAACTATTAATGGTAACTGAAAGGAGAATTTCCTATGGCACAAACTGATATCAAAGCTCCTGCTGGAAGACAGGAGATTATTGTTACACGAACATATAATGCACCGCGTGAGCTCGTGTATAAGGTGGTTACTGATCCAAAACTTATCCCCAAATGGTGGGGACCAAGAAATCTCACAACCACGGTTGAAAAATATGAACCGAAAGCGGGGAGACAGTGGCGTTTTATTCAACGCGATCCCCAGGGCAATATCTTTGCCTTCCACGGAGTTTATCATGAGGCTAAATCGCCAGAATTTCTGGTCTATACCATGGAATGGGCAGGGATGCCAGGTCATGTATTGCTTGATATCGAGAGATTTGATGAGCAGGACGGCGTGACGATATGCACCTCACGCTCTATTTTTGAAACGGTTGAAGATCGCGATGGCATGCTCCAGCAAGGAATGGAAAGCGGGACAAAAGAAACGACAGATCGTATTAACGAGCTGCTTACAAAATTAAATATGCAGGGAAGCATGAAAGAGACCATGGCACACCATGAAGAGGATGGAAGAAGCATCATTATCACACGTATGTTCGACGCACCTCGTGAGCGTGTGTGGCAACGATGGACCGACCCAGATCAATACATGTGCTGGCCGGGACCCAAAGATTACTATACACCTTACGCAAAGTTTGACGTACAGGTGGGGGGTAAATATCTCAGCTCCATGCGTGGTCCCGATGGCAAGGACATTTGGAGTACAGGAATATATAAGGAAATCATCGAGCCGAACCGGATCGTAATGACCGATTCTTTTGCCGATGAACATGGCAATGTAGTTCCAGCCTCCTACTACGGGATGGGTTCTGAATTGCCGATGGAGATGGAAGTGGAAGTGACCCTGGAGGATCTGGATGGCAAAACCATGATGACGCTGGAGTATTGCGGTTTACCCGAAGGTGAGATCCTTGAACAGACAAAGCAAGGCTGGAACGAGTCCTTTGATAAACTGGCTGATTGCTTGGGTGATGTTTATCCAACAGCAACAAGACGTGGGTTGAAGCCATAAGAATATCCAATGCACTCTATTGATGGAGCATAAACTACGGATAGTGAGAAATCTGAATATTACTGCAAACGAAAGGAGTATCAAAAATGGCTAAACCTGATATTACAGCACCTGCCGGGAAACAGGAGGTTTTAGTCACCAGCATCTACAATGCTCCGCGTGAGGTTGTCTTCAAGACAGTCACTGATCCTCTACTTGTGCCTAAATGGTGGGGACCAAGCAGGATGACCACCACGGTGATTAAAATGAACATGATGCCAGGTGGTATCTGGCGGTTCCTCCAACGGGATAAAGAAGGCAAAGAGTACGGATTTCATGGGGTTTATCATGATGTGGTCACACCCGAGCGTCTGGTCTACACCACAGAATTCGAAGGATTGCCAGGTCGCGTCTCGCTCCACACCGATAAATACACCGAACGTGATGGCATAACGATCTGCACTGCGCTGACGGTGTTTCAATCACTCGATGACCGGGATCAAATGCTGCAACGGGGGATGGAAGAAGGAACATTTGAAACCACAAGACGCTTGAACGATCTTCTGGCTAAAGTCAACATGCAACCAAGAAAGGACATGTTTATGGAACAGCATGAAAAGAATGAACAATGTATCACCCTCACACGCATCTTCGATGCACCCCGTGAACGTGTCTGGGAACGCTGGACCGAACCCGGGCAATACATGTGTTGGTGGGGACCGAAAGATTTCACCGCGCCTTATGCCAAGTTTGACCTGCGTCCCGGTGGCAAGTATCTGAGCTGCATGCGCAGCCCGGACGGTAAGGAATATTGGGATACCGGCACTTACGAGGAAATCAGTGAGCCAAGCCGGATTGTATATACCGATTCGTTCGCGGATGAACACGGTAACGTCATTCCTGCCTCCTACGACGGGATGGATTCGGATCAACCGATGGAGATGGCGGTCGAAGTAACACTCGATGATATTGGGGGGAGGACGAGGCTGACACTGGAGCACTGTGGCTTACCCGGCGGCGATATGATCGCACAGGCAAAAGAAGGATGGGACCAATCTTTCGATAAGCTAGCTGTGTGCCTGGGATAAAACATATGCAGGAGCATCCACACTCTCTACAATATCGATCCACCTGTCACCCAGGAGGAAATAAACGCGGCATCGTTACAATTCGTGCGTAAGATCAGCGGATATAACAAGCCCTCAAAAGCAAATGAAGCGGCATTTATGGCCGCGGTGGATGAGATCACAACAGCCTCCACTAAGTTGCTGGCAACTCTAGAGACCAACGCACCTATCCGAGACCGCAGGTCGGTGACTGCCACTCGTAGTTGATGGAAACTGGCAGAGAGAGTCATGGACGATATAGATGAGAGTGTGACTGGATAATAAATTCGTCACCGGCAGCATGGATGAAGCAAGAGATATCGGCTGCCGGTGATGATGATAATTCTATTACTTCTAGCTGGAAGCCAAAATACAGTTTTGTGGCTTAGATTTAGGTGGTGCATATGGGAGGAAATAATGCGTAAAGTAGTCATGTTCAATCTGATCACTCTAGATGGTTATTTTGAAGGGGTAAACAAATGGGATATTGGCTGGCACCAGGTGGATGATGAGTTCAACGAATTCTCGATCGAGCAGCTTAGCCAATGCGGTGGCCTGATCTTTGGGAGAGTGACATTCCAGGGTATGGTATCGTATTGGCCAACACCCACCGCGATTAAGAATGACCCTATCGTGGCGGGCAAGATGAATTCAATACCGAAATTCGTGTTCTCTAAAACACTGGAGACGGCGGATTGGAATAATACCCAGTTGATCAAAGGAGATGCGGTCGAAGAACTGAAGAAGTTGAAACAACAATCTGGTAAAGACCTGTTCATTTTCGGCAGCGCCAACCTTTCTTCGACTTTCACCAGAAATGGTTTGATCGATGAGTACCGCATCATGGTAAACCCGATCGTGTTGGGTGCTGGTACGCCGTTGTTCATTGGGAAGAATGAAATGCTCAAGATGAAACTGCTCAATATAAAATCCTTCCGCAACGGGAACGTGTTGCTTTATTATCAACCGGATGGGAAGTGACTTTATGGACCTGCACCTGACGAAAAATCTCATCGCAAAAGCAGAGAGGCTGATCCGAAAACCTGTGGATGAAGTCTAAAGCATTCGTCAATCCTGTCATTACAACTAAATTTTGGTTCACTAAAAGTACTGGCAGGAATAACACAACTTTCGTAAGTATTACCAAATCAGGGTTCTCCGGTGATGCGGTGGTGGATCAGGCGATGAGCTCCTCGCAGGCTTTGAACTTGTGCTGGCAGGATTAAATGCCTATCTTGAACATGGAATTGAGCTAAATTTGATCGCTGACCGATTCCCGGATCACATTATTAATCAAGTAAAATCGAATTCACCAACCAACCAGAGGAGCAATGATTATGACCAATCGGAGTAGCATCCAGGCTCAAAAAGAAAGTGCATTGGATTTCCTGCAACTGGTCGTAGCGGGAAGCATCAACGAAGCGTACGATAATTATGTCAATATGCATGGCAAACACCACAATATGTACTACTCAGCAGAGTTCACCTCCTTGAAACAAGGGATGATCGAGAACCATGCTCAATTTCCTAACAAGCGGTTAATGGTGAAAAACGTGCTCGGTGATGGAGATTTGGTGGCAGTGCACTCAAACATTGTGATGAAAGCGGGTGAGCCTGGGATAGCGGTCGTGCACATCTTTCGCTTCGAAGAAGGCAGAATTATTGAGATGTGGGACATTGGCCAGCCAATACCCTCTTCTTCACCCAATCGGCTGGGTGCATTTTAGAGAGGTTTATGGGTGTGTAACCTAAAGGGAGAATAATAACAATGGGCAAAACAGAGAATTGTTTCGGAACATCGCTCCCATAGAACGGTCTTGCATCGCTTGGATAGAACGCCCTTCCTCGCTCACAATGCAGTGAAAACATGAAGACACTGTATAAACGTTGGCGAGGCTTCGTCGCAAAGCAGCGGGAACAAGAAGACGCTGCAGGAACGCTCTTGCATCGCTCGTAAAAGTACGCTCTTCAACGCTCGTAAAGAGCACTCGCGTTGTTTCGGGTAAAGTTCACCCTCAATGCTTCGTCGCAAAGAACGCTCCTTGATACTGCGGGCGAGGCCGCGTGTTGGGTCCGCTCGTTGTGGTGCGCTTGCAATCGTTTGCCCTTGATAACGAAGAGGAACGAACCTGATCCCAACTGATTTGGAGTTGTTAATGTTCAAGGTAGTGGAAACGTATTCATGTATCTACTCACCGAGTGCTCGAATAACCGGCAAATGTTGCCAAATCCACAAGATTTGTGCATTCCAAGCCATATATGGCGGGCCTATATCTGGCCATTATTGGCTCTTTTACGCCT
>CAZXPK010000069.1:15019-18473 GCA_964642565.1 uncultured Anaerolineaceae bacterium | reverse complement strand
CAAATTAAGAAGAGTAAGGGCGCAGGGGAGAATTTGTTGTGGTATGGACTGAATACCTACCCTGTGCCCCTAGTCGATTAAAGATGATCCTAACTTACCCCTCGCCAAAACGGCGCACGAACCAGGTCTTGACCAGCTGGGTGAGCAGAACGTAGCACATCAGCATGCCCGCCAGCAAAAGCCAATAGAGTGGAGGCAGCGGGACGAAGCCGAGCGCACCCGCCAGGGGCGAGTAGGGCAGCCAGGCCCCCACAGCAACGATGGCCAGGGAGGTGAAGATGAGCGCCTTGCTGGCCCGGCTCTGGATGAAGGGCAACTTGTTGGTGCGGATGACGTGAATGATCAACGTCTGAGTAAAGAGCGACTCGACAAACCAGCCGGTGTGGAACAGGTCAGGGTTCGCCCAGGTCTTGAAGACCCACAACATGATGAAGAAGGTCAGGTAGTCGAAGATCGAACTGATCGGACCGATGAAGAGGATGAAGCGGCGCAATTCGCTTATGACCCACTTGCGGGGCCTGGACAGCCACTCAGCGTCCACCGCATCGGTGGGAATAGAGGTCTGCGAAAAGTCGTACAGCAGGTTGTTGGTCAGCACCTGGATGGACAGCATGGGCAGGAAGGGCAGGAACAGGCTGCCGCCCAGCACGCTGAACATGTTGCCGAAGTTGGACGAAGCAGCCATCTTGATGTATTTGGTGATGTTGCCGAACACACGCCGTCCCTCCATCACACCCTGCTCGAGCACCAGCAGGTTGTTCTCCAGCAGGATGATATCGGACGACTCCTTGGCAATGTCCACAGCTGAATCCACCGAGATGCCCACGTCAGCAGCTTTGAGGGCGGGGGCATCGTTGATGCCGTCACCCATGAAGCCCACCACGTGATCCTTGCTTTGCAGGGCATGGATGATGCGTTCCTTGTGGGTGGGCGAGAGCTTGGCGAATACGGTGGTCGTGGCGACAGCCTCAGCCAGCTGCTCATCGCTCATTTCCTCGATGCAGGTGCCCAGGAGCATGTCCTCCACGGGCAGACCCACCTGCCGGCAGATGCTGGCGGTGACCACATCGTTATCGCCGGTGAGGATCTTGACGTCCACATTGTGAGCATGCAGCTTGACGAGAGCCTCCTGGGCACTGGCCTTGGGTGGGTCGAGGAATGCCAGGAAACCCATCAGGGTCAGGCCAGATTCATCCTGCACGGTGTAGTGGGGTTCGTCATTATCAGCGGGCATATATTTGTAAGCAATGGCGATGACACGGAAGCCGTCGGCATTCAGGTCGTGGATCATCGTGCGGCGCTTCGAATCGTACTCGGGGAGCACGTCCAGAACCTCACCCTTGATCTCCACGCGGGTGGAGAGAGCCATGATCTCCTCCACTGCCCCTTTGCAGATCAGCAGGTGGCGGTTGAGGTTATCCTCCACGATCACCGACATGCGCCGGCGCTGGAAGTCGAAGGGGATCTCGTCGATCTTGCGGTAATCCTCGTCCACCTGCAGGTCATAGTTAAGGTTCTCATGCTCGAGGATAGCTTCGTCCATCAGGTTCTTGAGCCCGGTCTGGTAGTAGCTGTTCAGGTAGCCGTAGTGAAGCACCCGGTCTGAATTGTTACCCTGTACATCCAGGTGCGTCTCCAGCACGATGCGTCCCTGGGTGATGGTGCCGGTCTTATCGGTGCACAGCACGTCCATGGCGCCGAAGTTCTGGATGGCATTCAGGCGCTTGACAATGACCTTCTTGCGCGACATGGAGATGGCGCTCTTCGACAGGTTGACTGTGACGATCATGGGCAGCATCTCGGGGGTGAGCCCGACGGCCACTGCCAGGGCAAACAGGAAAGCTTCAAGCCAATTGTGCTTGCTGAGCCCGTTGAACAGGAACACCAGCGGCACCATGATGGCAATAAAGCTGATCATCAGCATGGTGAACTGGTTGATGCCCTTGTCAAAGCTGGTGAGCACGCGCTGCCCGGTCAGCGAGCTGGCCAGAGAGCCAAAATAGGTCTGGCTACCCGTCTGCAGGACAACAGCGGTGCCTGAACCAGACTCGATATTGGAGCCCATGAAGCAGATGTTGCCGAGCTCGAGGGCATGATTGACCGAGGCAGCGGGAAGCTGGGGGGTCTTCTCCACCGGCAGTGATTCGCCGGTGAGTGCAGCCTGGTTGATGAACAAGTCCTTGGCGTTGACCAGGCGTACATCTGCGGGGACCATATCACCCGCAGAGAGCAGCACGATATCCCCCGGCACCAGATCCTTGAGTGAGATTTCCTGGCGGAGGCCTTCCCGCACAACTGTGGCGGTGGTGCTGACCATGGCTTTGAGCTCTTCGGCGGCATGATCGGCGCGCTGCTCCTGGAAGTAGCGCAGCACGACACCGAGCACGACCATCAGGAAGATTATGATGGCAGCGCGGATGTCCTCCGTCAGGTAAGAGATGAAACCCAGCACCACCAACAGGATGACAAGCGGGTTCTTGAGGTTATCCCACAGGCGCATGTACCAGGTGATGCGCTTCTCGCGGGCGACCTCATTGGGCCCGTAGGTATCCAGGCGTGCCTCGACCTCCCCGGCAGTCAGGCCGTTGGGGGAGGTGTGGAGCTGTTCAAAGACAGCCGATAAATCTTTGTGAGCGTTCTCGACGAGCTGCTTTGAAATTCCGATTCCATTGCCACGCTTCGCACCCGTCAGGCGCATTGGCGTGGAGATAAGGGTTGCGAAGAAGCCAATAGCTACCTCCTTTATCCGGTGAAATGAAAGCCCCCGCGCCGGAGGGGAACGCAGGGGCAGGCAATGAGAACCGTTATCTCACGAAAAGCCTTACCTTACCACGTGTGATCTCCAACCGGCAGGTGGGCAAACTGTTTATGACTACGATCAGATTCCTTAGTATCCATTCTAATATCCTGCTCTTTCTGAGCCTGCACAATATAGTACTGTCAATAAGATGTGTCAAGACCCAAAAAGGTGACCATTAAAATTTTCTAAGGATGAGCCACAGTTTTCTACAACAGCGCTTGAACAAAACTCGGCAAAGAACAACAAAATTCTATAAAGTAAAAATTTGGCCGACTATCCATGAATTTTCCCCAGCGGAGCATGGGTATAATTTGAAAACTCTAAAAATTAATGTATCTGTTGATTTAAGACGTGTTTAGTACTACCATATATGGTGATGAAGGAGAAGCAATCCAGTATCACTGCGCCAGGGATCGCGGTAGCCCGGGCAGTCGAATCTGAAAAGCCCGAGGGGGTGCGTATTTGCTATGACTCTTACGCGGTAAAGTTCCTCAACCCACTGTTCTATCGCTTCATGCGTTTTTTAATCGATACCGGTTATGCCGAAGCCGCGGGTAAAGGGGTAATGGGTTTCCTGGTGGCACGGTGCCGGTACATGGATGATACCCTTCAGCGATGCCTGGAAGATGGCTTGCAGCAATTGGTCATCCTGGG
>CAZXPK010000069.1:0-14919 GCA_964642565.1 uncultured Anaerolineaceae bacterium | reverse complement strand
ACTTGAAAACACTCTTCATCTGGGAGGGTGTGGTGATGTACCTGAGCGCGGAAGCCATTGACAGCACATTGAGCTTCATTGCACACCATTCAGGGACCGGCAGCCAGGTGATATTCGACTATATCTATACTGCCCTTATGGATGGCACGGTGAAGCATGGGGAGGTGAGCCGCATGCGGCGGGCGCGAAGTTTCTCGGGCGAAGGACTGACATTTGCCATCCCGGAAGGCAGCGTGCAGGATTTCATGGAGAGGCGCGGGTTCACCAAGGTGCAGGACGTGACGAGTGACGACCTGCATTAGCGTTATTTTAGTGGTCCAAACGCCAGACGCAAGGTGGCCTGGGGTTATGGGATTGCTTTGCTGGAGGTCGATTGAGTCATTTTAAAGAGGAGCATTGGATTTACAGTAGCGCTTTTTGAGTAATATGAGGAGAGTGGTTCGGCGGATAACCATCACTTCATCGCTTGTAAAAAGCACTCGCGAGGCTGCGTCGCAGAGTACGCTCCTAGATGACAATAAAAAAAAGGAAAGGAGGATCAACCTAAAGAAAACAATTAATGGTGTGAATTCCAGTTGAAGGTTCAAAATATTCACTCAGATTCTCAACAAAGGAGGTCGGCTGGAAATGAAAACTGTGTTTGTACATCCTGAGCGCTGTATCGGCTGCAAGCAATGTGAAGCAGCCTGTGCAGTAGCTCACTCGCAGACTAAAAATCTGTTCCTGGCCGTGTTCGAATCACCTACTCCCAAGCAGCGTATTCATGCTGAGCCCGGGTTGGTGCTCAACTCAGCCTTCCCCAACAAGTGCCGGCACTGCAACCCAGCTCCATGCCAGATGGCTTGCCCAACGGCGGCCATCTCGCGCCCGGCAGATCACCCCGAAATCGTGTATCTCAGCCCGCAAAAATGCATCGCGTGCGGCATGTGTGCCATCGTATGCCCGTTCGATGTGATCACATATTATGCGTCTGGCTCGGCACCAGGTCGCCCAGCGGTGGCTACCAAATGTGATCACTGCATCGAGCGACAACGTATGGGGTCGACACCCGCCTGTGTGGAAGCCTGTAAAGTTGGAGCATTGGAGTGGGGAGAGATCAACGAGCTGGTAAAAACTGCCCGCACGCGCTACTCTGAAGCCGTGTCGGTGGCGGTCGGGCAAATTTCAGGGGAGATGGTACAAATCCCCGCCAATGTGGAAGCCTGGCACGCCTATGGGGCTGAGATCAGCCACTTGAATGCCAGTGGTGAGAAAGGAGCATGAGCCATGACACCGTTTAGTGAGAACGGCTATAAGAAATACAGTATCAATGAGGACACTTGGGCAATGATGGATATTGCCCATCGTGAAGGCATCGAGACGGTCTGGGATCGCCTCGCCAAGCAAGAACCGCAATGCGGCTATTGCCAATTGGGCACCAGCTGCCGCATCTGTGCAATGGGACCCTGCCGGGTGGACCCCTTTGGGGATGGCCCACAGAAAGGTGTATGCGGAGCGGATGCCGATATCATCGTAGCGCGCAACCTGGCGCGCATGGTGGCGGCGGGTGCTTCCGCTCACAGCGACCATGGACGGGATATCCTGGAGACGTTGCACCTGGTGGGTGAAGGTAAAACGGATGTTTATAAAATCAGCGATTCAGCCAAGCTGCGCCGGCTGGCAGCGGAGTATGGGATCGTCACAGAGGGCAAGAATGACCAGGAGGTAGCCCATGCCCTTGCCTGGCAAATGATGGAAGATTACGGTATGCGCAGGGCAGGTCTGCCAATGGCCAAACGCGCCCCACAAGCGCGCCAGGATATCTGGCAAAAGACTGGCACCTACCCACGCGGCATCGATTGGGAGAACGTTGAAATGCTCCACCGCACCCACATGGGTGTGGATAATGATTGGGTTAACATCCTACTGCAGGCTGTGCGTACTGCCCTGAGCGATGGCTGGGGTGGCTCAATGCTGGCCACCGAGCTATCGGATGTGCTATTTGGCGTACCCACACCCAAAATGTCGCAAATGAACCTGGGAGTGCTAAAAGCCGACCAGGTGAACATCATCCTGCATGGGCACAACCCGATGCTTTCGGAAGTTATCGTGGCTGCCTCGCAAGACCCCGAGCTGCTGGAGCTGGCTAAATCCAAGGGTGCGCAAGGCATCAACCTGGCCGGGCTGTGCTGTACCGGCAATGAGGTCCTGATGCGTAAGGGCATCCCAATGGCAGGCAACCACCTGATGCAAGAGCTGTCCATCATTACCGGAGCCGTGGAAATGATGGTGGTGGATTACCAGTGCATCATGCCGGCTGTGGCTGAAACCGCCAAGTGCTTCCATACCAAGGTTATCAGCACTTTCGATAAAGCCAAATTCCCGGGTGTGGAGCACATCAGCTTTGACGCACAGCATGGTTTGGCAATTGGCAAGCAAATCGTGCGAATGGCAGTTGAAAATTACACCAACCGCATCCCAGCGCGTGTGCGCATCCCGGTTAGCTCTGTACCGGTGATGACTGGCTTCTCAATTGAAGCCATCCTGTCGGCGTTGGGTGGCACACCCAAACCGCTCATCGATGCCATCGTGGCTGGCAGCATCCGTGGTGCGGTGGGCGTGGTGGGATGCAACAACCCCAAGATCAGGCAGGATTTAGGTCACACCGAGCTAACCAAGCGCTTGATCGAGAACGACATCCTGGTGCTGGTCACTGGTTGTGCCACCGTCGCGGACGGCAAAGCAGGCTTGATGGTGCCCGAGGCGGCTGAGCTGGCAGGACCAGGCTTGAAAGCAGTGTGCAAGGCATTGGGCATCCCGCCGGTGCTGCACGTGGGTAGCTGTGTAGATAACAGCCGCATCATCGCGCTGGGTGCCGCCCTGGCAAATACGCTAGGTGTGGATATCAGTGCGCTGCCCCTGGCGGGCGCGGCTCCAGAGTGGTATTCGGAGAAAGCGGTTTCCATCGGCGTATATGTGGTTGCATCAGGCATCTTCACCGTGCTGGGGATTGCCCCACCCGTCTTTGGCAGCCCGAATATCGTCAAGCTGCTCACCGAGGGGTTAGAGGGCGTCTTTGGAGCTACTTTCGCCGTCGAGCCAGACCCGAACCGGGCGGCAGTGCTCATCCGCAGGCACATCGAGAAGAAACGCCAAGGGTTAGGCATCCCGGCGATTGATCCGGCAACCATCGCCTTACCAGAACCTGAGCTGCAATTGGTTTAGCTCAACCTGAGAGATAGCGCCAGCCTTATTGGGTTGGACTTGCCCTATAAAGGCTGACCGACTGGAGGGCTGTATGAAAATTATCATCATAGGCGCCGGACCCGCCGGTGTAACGGCAGCGGAAACGGTGCGTAGCTTCGATCGTCAGGCGGAGCTGACCATGCTCACTGACGAGCCCTATCTGCCCTATTCTCCACCGGCTATGGCGGATCACTTTATCCTCGGCACAGACAATCACTTATGGCGCTCAAACGACTGGCCAGCCCAGACCGGTGTGGATTACCGGAGTGGAGTACGTGTGGCAGCTATCGAACCAGAAGCTCATCGTATTCGCTTAGCTAGCGATGAGATACTGAGCTATGACAGGCTGCTCATCTCCTCCGGCGCACACCTTTATGCCCCGCTGGCTGGTGCGGATTTACCTGGGATTTACAACTTCAAGTCACTCAGCGCGGCTGAAAACCTGGTGGGTAAAGTGCGCACAGGAGAAGCCAGCTCCGCACTCATCGTTGGGGCAGGCTTCATCGGTATGGAGATCGCCTTGCTATTACGAGAGCTAGGTGTAAAGGTGACCCAGATCGAAATGCTAGACCAGGTGATGGCGACCATGCTGGATGCAGAAACTGCTTCAATAGCACTCAACTTGATGCGTTCACATGGTGTGGATATACGTTTGAATACCAAAGCCGCAGCATTTGTGGGGAACGGCAGAGCGAATGGTGTCAAACTTGAGCCGGGTGAGGTGCTCCAGGCTGACCTGCTGATCGCAGCCACTGGCGTTAAACCCAATCTAGATTTGCTACAAGGCAGCGGCATCGCGTCTAAATGGGGCATTACAGTTGACGATCACTTGAAGACAAATGCCCCGGATGTGTTCGCGGCGGGTGATTGCATCGAATCGCCTGATCTCCTGACAGGTGAGATACGCGTGCATGCCATTTTCCCCAATGCCATTGAGCAGGGGCGAGTGGCGGGTATGAACCTAGCTGGTTACCCGATAACGTATGAAGGCGCAGAACGTATGAACAGCCTGAAACACCTGGGGCTACCCATCATGGCGGCCGGTGAAAAGCAAGGAGATCGCATGCTCCGGGAACAGCAGGAGAGCAGTTTATGCACCATCTACCTGCGGGAAAAGCGACTGGTGGGCTTTCAGCTGGTGGGAGATATCAAGGCTGCGGGAGTCCTGCATGCCCTGATGATGCAAAAGAGCGACGTCAGCCGCTTAGAATCACACTTGCTCGACCCGAACTTCGGTGAGGGCATGCTAGCTTGGAGTGCGATCACAGCTTATTCGTAAGCACGTGCACGACCTTTTGGAAACCCTGCTGGTTAGCTCGCCCAGCAGGGTTTTTCGTCGATTTAGGGTATTTACAGGTGGAATTCGCTGCTTCGTTACCAGGTTGGTCAGCACCTTGCATAAGTGATAATCAACTCCAACCTACAGCTGGGCATAAGGTTCTTATAATATAGACCATACGTTACCGAAATCACACCCAATATTCAGCACGATGGAATGGTGTAATTGTTGCAACCTCTCAATTAGGAGGTTCCAAGATGCAATATAAATTGGCAACCCTAGATATCCCTGCTGTAAAGAAAAACGGTAACCTCACAACGCGTAACAAGACAACCAGGAAAGGCAACACGTTAGACACGGCAGTAGCATTACGCTATCGTGCTATGTTGGAACAAATCCCGGCAATCATATACACTGACTCGGTGGGGAAAATTAATCAAACCTTGTATATCAACCCACGCGTTGAGTTAATTACGGGGTACACGCCTGCAGAGTGGATCGCAGATCGTGATCTGTGGTTTAAAATCATCCAGAAGGAAGACCAGGAGCGGGTTTGGGCCGAAAACATTCGCACGGAGGGTACTGGCGAACCTTATAAAGAAGAGTATCGCATTCATACCCGGGATGGACAGATCAAGTGGGTCCATGATGAAGCCTGGTTGATCAGTGACGGGGCTAACAAACCGTTATTCTGGCAAGGATTTATTATTGACATCACGGATCGCAAACAAACGGAAATGGAGCTTGTACATCGTGCAGCTGAGCTTTCTGCTTTGCAGGAAACCGTGCTCAATCTTACGGCTCGCCATTCGTTGCCGGACCTGTTAAACCTGATCGTGGAGCGTGCGGCTACGCTTTTAAATGCCAGTAAAGGAATGTTATACCTGGTTGATCCTGATGAGCAGACCGTCAGGTGTGTGGTCAGCTACAATACTCAAAGAGACTATACCGACACGGTTTTGCGCTACGGTGAGGGAGCCGCGGGCAAAGTTGCGAAATTTAGCAAGCCCATGATCATCAAAAACTACGCGAAGTGGTCAGGAAAAGCCAAGGAGTTCGAAAACGAAGACCCCCCCTTCCAAGCGATGATCAGTGCGCCGATGATCTGGCAAGGAAAGGTGAATGGAGTATTACATGTACTGCGGCAGGAGCAGTTTGTCCAGAGTGACCTGGACCAGCTGAGCCTGTTTGCCAACCATGCAGCATTGGCAGTGGAAAATGCCCGCTTGTATGAAGCAGCAGCACAAGAGCTGGATGAGCGCAAACGAGCAGAGCAAGCACTGCGGGAATCGGTGGCAATTTATCGGCAGGCCATCGAGTCCACCGGTGGGGTACCTTATTACCAATCCTACTCGAAGGACGGAACATCCATCCATTATGATTTTATCGGAGAGGGTATTCAAGAGATCACGGGTTATGGAGCCGAGGAATTTAATCAAAAAATATGGGAAGCACTGATCCTTGAAGCTAACCCTGTGGGAGATGCAACGGGATACCCAAGGGATGGAGTTATTCAAAGAAAACAAATGGGTGAAAAACCTAACTCGACGTGGAAGTGCGAGTATCGTATACAAGCCCGGGATGGCAAAATTCATTGGGTGTTTGATTCAGCTGTCATGTTGCAGGATGAGGATGGAACCACTTATGGCTCAATAGGGCTCTATCGGGATATCACCGAGGCGAAGAGAGCAGAACAAGTTCAGCAGGCTATTTATAGAATATCTCAGGCGGTGGCGACGACCAGCAGCCTGGAAGAACTCTATCACTCCATTCACCGCATCCTCGCAGAGCTAATGCCAGTCGAAAATTTCTACATCGCCTTATACGACCCATTCGAAGATCTGCTTAGTTTCCCGTATTATGTCGACCTATACGACCAACCACCACCGCCAGCCAAGCCTTCACGGGGATTAACAGAATATGTGCTGCGGACAAAAAAACCACTCTGGGCACCTGAAGAAGTCTTTCAAATGCTCATCCAACAAGGAGAGGTAGAAGCCGTAGGTTCAGATTCGATTGATTGGATCGGTGTACCTTTAAGATCAGAAGACCGGGTGACGGGAGTGATGGTGGCGCAGAGTTATACCGGGGGGATTCTACATAACCAGGATGACCTCGATTTGATGGAATTCGTCTCTACACAGGTTGCCGTATCCATTGAACGTAAAAAGGCAGAAGACGCCCTACGGGTTAGCCTGGATGACACCCGCCGATACGCAGAGCGTATGGCTTTGCTGAACCGGATCGCACGCGCGGTCAGCTCCACGCTGAACCTGGATAACTTGTTGGAAATCATCTATCACGAAATCATCAATGCAGTCCCTTCAGACTCATTCTTTGTGGCTTTATATGACCGGCATGCTAATCAACTTGAATTCCGCATTCGGGTGGATCGTGATGTACGTGAGCCTCCGCATGTGCGTCCGCTTGGGAGTGCTCTGACTGCCTATGTGGTAAATAATAAAAAGCCTTTACTCATTCATGATTACGAGCTTGAGAAAGATCATTTACCAAAGATGACGCTATGGGGTACCGGACAGCCATCACGATCCTGGTTGGGTGTTCCAATGCTACTTGGGGAGGACGTGCTGGGTTTGATATCAGTCCAATCCTACAGCCCTAATTCCTACGGCGAAAGAGAGTTGGAATTACTTACGACCATTGCGGATACGGTCGCTATAGCGATTGAGAATTCTCGCCTGTACGAAGCAGAAAAACGGCGCGCTGCCCGCCTAACCCAGATTCTTCAGCTGGGCACCGAACTGGCTTCTCTCCGAAAAGAGAGCGAAGTTCTGGATACGCTGGTCAAACGGGCGACAGAGATCATGGATAGTGCGACCTGCACCGTCATGCTGATTGATGCAGAAAATAATGAAGCTGTACTTACCGCCCAAACTGGCTTGCCGCCTGGCTCAAGTAAATTGCGCATCTTATCAACCCTGCCGATCATCCGAAAACTGATCGAGACCGGTGAGCCGCTCATCCTATCGGATATCGATCGTCAGGATCCGTCCATTCGCCAGATTCTCGTACGTCCAGACATCAAGGCGTTTTTTGCATACCCAATGGTGCGTGGGGAACATGTGATCGGTCTGATCACATTAAGCAACCTGACGCCCTATACTCCATCTGCGGAGGAAATCTCAGCCTGTCACCTGTTAGCAGAACGAGCTGCGACTGCATTAGAAAATGCACGCTTGTTTGAAAAGACTGATCGTCATCTGCAGCAAGTGCAAGCTTTACGGACTATCGACGCGGCGATTGCCTCCAGTTTTGACTTGCGGGCGATCTTGAATATCATCCTGTATCAAATCGTGACACAATTGAATGTGGATGCTGCAGATGTACTTTTGCTCAATCCGCACAGCTACGCGTTGGAGTATTCGGTAGGGAGAGGTTTTAAGACCAAAGCGATAGAACGAAGCCGCTTTTTATTGGGGGAGGGGGTAGTAGGGCAGCAGATCATGGAACGTAGGACAATCCATATCCCCGACCTGCAAACGGTTATGCATAACTTATTGCGGGCAGAGATATTCATTGATGAAGGTTTTACCACCTACTCTGCAGCACCATTAATCGCCAAGGGGGAAGTTAAAGGTGTGCTGGAGGTTTACCAGCGCACACCTTGCGAAAGAGGGACAGAATGGGTGGAATTTCTAGAAACACTTGCCGGGCAGGTGGCGATTGCGATCGATAATTCACAGTTATTCGCCAACCTCCAGCACTCGAACCTTGAGCTCAGCCTGGCATACGATGCCACGATTGAAGGCTGGTCACGCGCTCTCGATATGCGGGATAGAGTGACTGAAGGCCACACCAGGCGGGTTACCGAGATCGCCTTGTATCTAGCACGGGCGATAGGGATGAGTGAAGCTGACCTGGTGCATATGCGTCGAGGGATTCTGTTGCATGATATGGGAAAGATGGGCATTCCAGATACCATCCTACTTAAAAAAGGTCCGCTAACTGAGGAAGAATGGAAGATCATGCGTATGCATACGCAATACGCGTTCGAGATGCTAGCACCGATCAACTATCTACGGCCAGCATTGGACATCCCTGGTTGTCATCACGAGAAATGGGATGGCACGGGTTACCCGCGAGGACTTAAAGGTGAGCAGATCCCATTAGCGGCGCGAATATTCGCGGTGGTCGACGTTTATGATGCACTAAGCTCCGACCGACCGTACCGAAAGGCATGGACGAAGAAAAAAGTTGTCCAGTACATCCTGGACGGAAAAGGGAAATCCTTCGACCCACGGGTGGTAGATGTATTTATGTCACTGCGGCAGGATATGGGTCTGGCAGATAAATAAACAATTTGTGCTTTATCCAAATGCCTTGTAACCAGCCCAGTTCGGTGGGCTGGTTTTATTTACACGCAAGTCACGTTTTGAGTAAATACACTGTTTTATAGTATTTATAATCTTGATTGGACAGATTTCAGAATGCGGTAATGGATTTTCGACGATTTTCCCGTCTTTCTGCACAATTTCTGCACAATTTAAGGATATGCTTAACCCTGGTCATGAAACCGAATAACCATAGGGAGACAAAAGGTCGATAATTATTAAATTCAGGAGGATAAGATGTTTCAACACAAACGTACATTTGCAGTGCTGTCAGGTATCATGCTGCTTTCATTGGTATTGGCCAGCTGTTCAGCATCAGCCAATGCCCAAACCGGATCGACATCAGGTGGTTTCACCGGTTATGGCACAGTCACCCAGACAAGTTTCACTAACACGGTGGAAAGCACGGGTCAGATCCAACCTCAGCACATAGCAACATTGAGCTTTTCAACCACGGGCATAGTTGCTCAAAGCGAGGTCAAGGTGGGGCAGACCGTCAAAGCAGGAGACACGCTGATGAGCCTTGATCCTACATCAGTGCCTGCGAACCTGCAGACAGCCCAGACTGATCTGACCAATGCACAAAACGCCCTCAACCAGGTGACCAACCCTGATATGTCCACAATTGCCAATGCTGAACAAACCCTGTCAACTGCATATACCAACTACCAACAAGCACAGGCTGCCCTGTCAAATGCCATCACCAGTAACCAGAGCGCAGCAGATGCATCCTTGTATAACAACTGGTTGGATAGCAAGACCGCCCTGGACACTGCCCAAAATAATATGCCATTAGCAAACGGAACGATAGATGTCCAGGCATACTACCAGGCAGTGCGTGATACCAGCCAGCTGCAGGCTCAGCTGACAGCAGCTGGGGATAACGCAAGCATCCATCCAACCGATACCGCTCTTGCTCAGAAAGTCACGGACCTGCAGACTGCCGTGCAGGAAAGCCTGACCAAGGAAACCGACTTACAAGCGGGTTTGCAAGCGAATATTGTCGAACAGGTGAACAACCTATCGGATAAATTAACGGCATATGATGCAACAGCGTCTAGCTTCATCGGATTGGTGGTCACCAGTACGACGAATGTGAACGTAAGCTTAGCTCAGCTCCAGACTGACCTGGCATCAAAGCAATCCAGTTTGATCAGCACACAATCCACTTTACAGGATCAAATCGATAAGCGTGCGGGGATGAATGGAAAGCGCTGTACTGACGCGACCATTGCAGATTATCAGGATGCTTATGATAGAGCATTAAATAGATATAACAGGTCAGCACACCTGACCAATAGCCCCGAGTGGCAAGCATTACAGACTGCTGCGGCAAATCTTAACTGGTGTACTTCATATTTTAGTGCATCCGAAATTGCAGCTGCGGATGCCAACATCGCCTCCTCAAAAGCACAAATTCAATTACTCCAGGCCCAGATTGCGACTGACCAAGCTCAAATTAATGATTCGAGCAATTCGGTTTATGGTTTAGCCATCAACTTGAATACTGTATGGGCTGCCTATCAGAATGCCACCCAGCAATTGAACAGTGCAGTAACCACGCTTTACCAGCTTGAACGCTCTCCAGATCCCAATGATCTAGCTGCCGCCCAAGCAAAAGTGCAATCTGCCCAAGCAGAAGTCAACAGCCTTACATTGACGGCTCCCTTTAGTGGAGAAGTGACCACCGTAGGCTATCAACCCGGCGATAGTGTCAATCAGAGCACACCTGCCATTGTACTGGTGGATCGCTCAAAACTATATGTAGACCTTCAGATCGATGAATCGCATGTGGTAGAACTGAGCGTCGGTGATAAAGCCACCATCACATTGGAAGCAATACCTAACCTGGCACTGACTGGCTCGGTTACTTACATCAATCCGGTGGGCACGATCAATCAGGGTGTAGTTTATTACGATGTGCGCGTGGTGCTTGATCAGGCTGACCCGACGATCCTGATGGGTGCGACTGCCGACGTGATCATCCAGGCAGGACAACCCCAGACTGTACTTACTGTACCAGTCAGTGCCGTAGGGAGCGACGCTCAAGGTGAATACGTGTATGTGATTGGCTCGAATGGCAGCTCCCAACAGGTCACTGTCGTTAGCGGTCAGATCCTATCAGATAATACGGTGATCGTCACCGGAGACCTGAAGGCAGGTGAAACGGTTGGGTTGTTATCCAGCAGCTCCACAGGCACCAACAGTGGTGCTGGCGGCGGGGGACGATTCTTCGGTCCATAAATCAATAATACATTTTTCCTCAGAGGTTGAGACTATGATCGAACTTGAGAACGTCAGTAAAATCTACAAAATGGGTCAAAGCAAGGTGTTCGCCCTGGACACGATCAACCTGCAGATCCAGGCGGGTGAGATGGTTGCCATTATGGGTCCGAGCGGGTCGGGCAAAAGCACGTTAATGGCCATCGTGGGCTGCCTGGACGTCCCCAGCGAAGGAGTTTATCGCCTGGAAGGTGAGCCGGTCGAAAAACTTAATGATAACCAGCTGGCCCAGGTACGCAGCCGAAAGGTGGGTTTCGTCTTCCAGCAGTTTAACCTGCTCCCACGGACCAGTGCCCTGGAAAACGTGATGCTGCCTTTGCTCTACGATGGCGTACATGGAAAAGCACGCAACGAGAAAGCCAAGGCTGCCCTGGAAACGGTGGGGCTGGCCGACCGGATGCACCACCGCCCGAACCAGCTCTCCGGCGGTGAACAGCAGCGGGTGGCTATCGCACGTGCCCTGGTCAATGACCCCACTATCCTGCTGGCAGATGAGCCGACCGGCAACCTGGATACCAAAACCGGGGAAGAGATCATTGGCTTGTTCCAAAAGCTGCATGAAGAACACGGACAAACCGTGGTGTACGTCACTCACGATGCATTCATCGCTCGCCACACCCAGCGCATCATCCGTCTGGTGGATGGCAAGATCATCAGTGACATACCAGTTGCTCATCCTCTAGCAGCGGGTACGCCGCGCCCAGAGGAAGCTGTAGCAGGATGACCGAATTGAAACCCTGCTAAACCTATCAGGCGCTGATAATCAAGCTTGAAGGAGAAAGAACCATGAACATTTTAGAAAGTATCCGTATATCATTCCGTGCCCTGCTAGCCAATAAGCTGCGTTCAGGGTTGACTATGCTGGGCATCATCATAGGAGTGGCGGCTGTGGTCGCTCTAATGGCGATCGGTCGTGGAGCCACCCGCAGTGTAACCAGCACGGTGGAAGGTCTAGGCTCGAACTTGATCTCCGTCTCATCTGCCCGCAACGTACGCCAAGCCGGTGTTGGTGCATTGCCTACGTCGTTATATTATTCAGACTACCAGGCAATCGCGAAAGATACGAGTGATGTGATTGGAATTGCACCAATCTTCCAGACCACTGCACAAGTGATGTATGGCGCTAACCAATCTCAATTCACGATCACCGGTGTCACCTCAGAGTTCGCCCCTGTCAATGCCTACACCGTAGCTCAAGGACGTTTTATCACTAATGGTGACAATTCCGCAGAATCCCGGACAGTCGTGCTAGGCTCACAAGCCGCGACAGATCTGTTCAGCGGTTTGAACCCAATGGGTCGGGACATCACGATTAATGGGATCAACTTTACTGTGGTTGGGGTGCTGGCTTCCAAGGGCTCAACTGGTTTTTTTAGCCAGGATGAAGTCATCCTGATCCCCCTCGAGACAGGCTACTCCCGGTTGTTTGGAGGCAGGGCGCTGGAAAACGGTCAACGCACACTCTCCAGCATCTCACTCTCGGCTACCGATCCAAATGTCGTGAACGGTGTAATCAGCCAGGTGGAGTACATCCTGCGGAGAGACCATGGATTAACTCTACACGATACACTGCCGTTTTCTGTATCCAGCCAGAACCAATTCTTGAGTACTCTGAACACCATCAGCACCACACTCACCACTTTCCTGGCAGCCATCGCTGGTATCTCTCTGTTTGTAGGTGGGATTGGCATTATGAACATCATGCTGGTCTCCGTCCGTGAGCGTACGCGAGAGATTGGTCTGCGTAAAGCGGTGGGAGCCAGGCGCTCGGCTATTCTGATGCAATTCCTGGTGGAAACGGTCACGATGAGCCTGTTTGGTGGGGTGATAGGCATCCTGCTGGGAGCTGCCATTGCCGGGGTGGTAACCCTGACCGGGTTGATCACCACTTACGTCTCGTTAGACGTCATCCTATATTCGTTCTTCTTCGCCGCGCTGGTGGGTTTGTTCTTCGGGATTTATCCGGCGTACCAAGCAGCCTCCTTACGACCGATTGAGGCACTGCGCTATGAGTAGTGTGAGGTAGATGAATGATTACAAAACAAGTAATTTTTATGAGGAAGATATTTTATATGGAAGGAGAAAATTGCTTCGGGCATAGTTCACCCGCGCAATGACAAACATATGAATACACAAAGACCAGCTGTGGTCACCATCGCAGCTATCTTATTAATCGTTTTAAGCTTGTTTGTAGCAGGCCTTGGGATTGCCAGCCAGTATGGGTTGTTGGGACGAGGTCTTGGTAACCGCCAGTTTGTGGCAGGTCAGTTTCGAAACAGGAACTTCACCCCTCAGAATGGGGTCCCATTTAATAGTGGTCCAAGTACCGGGTTGCCCAATGATCAAAATAACCAGGGAACGACACCGAACTTTACACCCAACCAACAGATCGGCACAGGCCTTGCCAGGTTAATTCGCTTGATCAGACCGGTTACGATTGGTCTGGATATAGTCCTATTTGTGCTGTCAGTGGTCGCGGCGATCGGCTTGTTCAAAAGCAAGCGTTGGGGTGCAATCCTAGGAATTGTGCTGGCAGTATTGGTAATCTTGCTGTCTATCCCAGGAATGTTACGCATCTTCTCAGCGGTGGTACTGATCGAGAACCTGGTGCGTATACTGCTAGCGGTGGCAGTGATCGTTCTTCTTCTCTTACCGACTGCGAGAAAATCGTATGTACCAGCCCACGATAGTGATCTATAGGGCACCTAAGAAGTAGGGGCACGATATTGAATTTATACCAGGTCCAGCGTGCCCGTGCTATCAAGGACAGTTCTATGCGATAATGGAGACAATATGGTTAAGAAGATACTGGTGATCGATGATGAGCCAAAGATTGTGGAAATTTGCCAGGACTACCTGGTCAAAGCAGGGTTCGAGGTGGCACATGCCTATGATGGTCCCACCGGGATAGCAATCGCTCGCCGAAGCCAGCCCGACCTGGTAGTCCTTGACCTGATGATGCCTGAAATGGATGGGTTGGATGTATGCCGCGAGCTAAGACGGGAAAGCAATGTGCCCATCATCATGCTTACAGCGCGGGTGGAAGAAACTGACAAGATCATCGGCCTGGAGCTGGGAGCAGATGATTACATGACCAAACCCTTTAGCCCACGCGAGCTGGTGGCGCGGGTACGCACCGTGCTGCGCCGCGGGACAGGGAACCCTCAAGCTGAAGTTATTCATGCCGGAGACTTGATCCTTGACCGTGGGCACTACAGTGCGCGTTTCCCCGACCGCGAGGTCCCACTCACCCCAACTGAGTTCGAGCTTTTAGCTACTCTAGCAAGTCAACCCGGGCGCATCTTTTCGCGTGCGCAATTATTGACCGCAGTGCGTGGGGTGGCATTCGAGAGCTATGAGCGTGCGATTGACTCGCACATCCGCAATCTGCGTCGCAAGATCGAACCAGCAGATGGTGTGACGAGCCATATTATTACTGTACACGGAGCAGGATATAAGTTCATTGAGGCAGGCGGATGAAACAGGAAGATGCCCAATCCATCCAGTCCATCCGCCGCCGTCTGCTGATGCTGCTGTTACGAGCATTTGGCATCGTCGTCTTTCTAACTGTATTATTCATATTATTAGTAGTAGCAATTGTCATCGCCAGGAATGCCGGTACCAACCCATTCTACCGCTCACCAACTGCCATCATCCTTGAAACCTATTATCTGGGTCACGGCAGCTGGCAGGGTGTGGAGGCTGTGCTGGAGGAGCGAACAAACACCTCCATCCGAGCGTTGCGACCAGACTGGGAACGAACCATTCTTCTCGATGCCA
>CAZXPK010000068.1:0-18618 GCA_964642565.1 uncultured Anaerolineaceae bacterium | reverse complement strand
GAGGAAGAAAATGACGAAAAGTATTGGCTTTATAGTTAATCGTTGCGGGTGCTGATTTATAATGGGCCATTAGGTATATGCTCGTCGGATCCGCTTGATGTAAATAAGTCTCCATGTTTATAGCTTGACAATCTTTTATTCTCATTACATGGATAGCACAGATGGCTTATGGGAACTTGGCCTACATAGGAGCTAGGTTTTTTGGTTAAGCGGAGCAATATGGCACATTTTTCTGCAGATAATTTTATGGCTGGATAGTGTTTTTTTAAATAGGAGGAACGATTAAGAGAAACAAAAACAAATTATACAATTTTCGATGGCATTCTTTACCGATGGTAAAATTAATAGTCCATTACCTTGGGGAAGAATTCTCCCGGTCGAGGGATGTACACCAGAAAGGTACGATTAGTACTGGTCTGGGTATGAGCATCGTCAAACAGTTCGTGGAGCGCTTCGTAGGTAGATCCACATCGAAAGCCAGCTAGGTCAGGGAACAACCTTTACTGTTACACTACCGGTACGGCGTGAATGATCTTATGACAACCTGTATAATTGTTATCACAATACTCTGTTGCACGGTTTGATTTTTGATTTATCTTTGTGCGTCGGTATATCCTTACCGGGCTAAATGATGCTGGTTCAGTCCCAGTCAGGTGTTTGTAATCAAAATGATTGCTTATAATAATTTCACCGACAATAATGGTCAGGTTTCTTATTCTTTCGAGTGTATGTTCACTTCTTCCTTGAGATTGACGAGTTTGCCAGTAGAGCATTATACATTTCCTTATGTTCTGATCAGGAACATTTAACTTGTTGCCATCCTCTCCAACCATCCTTCACACGAAGATCATCCCCCCGCCACGTAGTGCGCGTATCTTACCGCGTCCACGAGTCAGCTTGATATTACTTCAATCCATGGATTACCGTTTGACCATCCTGCAGGCTGGGGCGGGGTATGGCAAAAGCACAGCCCTGGTTGAATTGACTGGGGAGATTCATCCATTAGTCTGGTATCAGGTTAACCAGGAGGATAATGACCCACTCGTTTTCCTGTCGCACCTGTGTAATGCTTTTTTACATGCATATCCACAAATTCCAGATCTCCCCATTCAATTTCTGAATGCATGGTATGGTACCCAGGGACCACTTCCCTGGCGGTTTGTAATCGACCAGCTAATTAATGCGTTGAGTTTACACCTGACCGAACCCACCCTGCTCATCATCGATGATGCTCACTTGGTAACTGAAACAGGGGAAGTCGCTCATATTCTTGACCGTTTAATCGGACTGGCCCCCGGAAACCTGCACATATTGCTCTCGGGACGTCCAACCATTACCCTGCCAACACTATCCCATTGGCGTTCCCAGGGGAAAATTCTGCTCATTGATCAATCCTGCCTCACTTTTACTGCCAATGAGATTGCTGCCCTGTTTTCCACCCAGTATGCGTTCGAGCTGAGCACAGATGAAGTGGAGGCGTTACTCAACTATACCGAGGGCTGGGCGATCGCTTTGCAATTGATCTGGCAAAGCACCCGCCGTCGTTCTGCTGTTGCTTTAGATATTCCACAGCACTGGCAGGCTGATTCCCTGGATGCATTGTTCGATATGCTGACCAACGAGGTTTTCGAATGCCAGCCCGATGATGTACGTGAGTTTCTTTTGATTACTTCAATCCTGCGAGAACTCTCTCCCCAGGCTTGCGATACCCTGCTCAAGACTGCTGGGAATCAAACCTTGGATTCTGCAGCTATGCTGGCCTATCTGAAGCGGCTGAACTTGTTTGTGGTTGAGACGGCTGATAGCAGCCTACGTTATCATCACATCTTTCATAATTTTCTACGTCAGCAGTCCGACCCCGAACAACGCTGTATATGGAATCGCCTGGCGGCTGATTATTTCAAATCTAAAAACCAACCTGAGGAAATGATCTACCACCTCCTGGCAGCAGAAGCCTGGGGGGAGGTGGCCGATCTGCTAGATAGTTATGCTGCGCCCTTGCTGACTGCCGGGCGCCTGGATACCCTGGCATCCTATCTGGATTCCCTCCCTCCTGAGACGCTGCACCAACATCCCGTGCTGGTATTCATGCTAGGCGAGCTTGCCCGGCTTCACAGCCGGTTTGAAGAAGCCCAAGGCTGGTACCAGCAAGCCAAAACGATGTGGCGTGCTCATGGTCAGCAAGATGGCGTGGCGAGGGCGTTACGTGGTCAGGCACGTGTTTACCTTGATACCGTCAATCCAAGCAAGGCTGAAGAATTACTAGAGGAATCCATCCGCGTAAGTGAAGGTTTTGAGGACCGCGAGACACAGGTGCGGCTATTCGAACTACTGGCGGAGAATAAGCTCAATGCTGGACGAGTGGATGATGCGGAGCGCTTACGCCAACGTGCTAAAGCCTTGCATGCAGAAGGACCATCCAACGACCAGTTATGGTTCCGCGTTCTGTTGCGTACCGGGCGGCTGGAAGAGGCACGCTGTGGCTTGGAGGCGCTTGCCGAGGCTGAACGCCTCGAACCCGTTCAGACTCCCCGTGCCCACCGTGAGACCATGTTGCTCTTATCCTTGATCTATTCTTTTATGGGTTTGGGTGAACAAGCCTACCAGGCTGCCCTCGAGGGTACTCACCGTGGAGAGGAACTGCAATCACCGTTTATCACCGCAGTCGGGCATATACGCCAGGGTCATGCACTGATGCTGGTCAATATCAGTGGACAAAGGTCAGATGTATATGTACGAGCACGCGAGCAATTTGAGAAGTGTGTTGAGATCAGCCATTCGCTGGTCGTGCCACGCTTATTGGTGGAGGCAGACTGGGGACTATGCCGTAACTTTGGCTACCAGGGTGACCTCAGCCAGGCGCAATCTCATGCGCAGGAGGGAATTGAAATTGCCGTCCAGGCGGGTGATGAGTGGATTGCATCATTGATCCGTCTGACAATGGGGGCTATCCTGACCCTATCCGCGCGCTTTGAAGCGGCTGAAGAGTGGCTGAATCGGGCAGTGCTTGGTTTTCAGGAGTGCAGTGATCCATTTGGACGCACTGCCGCGCGCCTGTGGTTGTGCATCGGGTGGTTCAGGCAAAAACAGTTGGCACAGCTGGAACGGCTTCTTCCGGAAGTACTGGTGGACTGCCGGGAGGGGGGCTATGAGTTCCTCTTCACGCGCCCGTCTTTGATCGGTCCTCCAGATGAACGTGTCCTGGTGCCATTACTGATCATGGCCCGCCAGCACGGCTGGGAACGGACTTTCACCAGCGCATTACTTGACAGAATGGGTTTACCTGGGATCGAATGCCATCCTGGTTACCGTCTGCGTATCCAGACCCTGGGGGGGTTCCAGGTGTGGCGCGGTTTCGAACCAATTATGGTAAATAGCTGGCGACGGGAAAAATCACGCCAATTGTTTCAGTTGTTGCTAACTCATCGACACGTTCCGCTGGACCGCGACCAAATCTGCGAGTATCTCTGGCCTGAGACTGACCCGGTGACTGCCCACCGTAATTTCAAGAGCACGCTTAACACCCTTTACCAGGTGCTCGAACCAGAACGCGACCCGGGCAGTGAATCGGCATTCATCCTACGGGAAGGCAGCACATATGGCCTGCGTCCCAATGCGGATATTTGGCTGGATGCGGACCAGTTCGTTAATGCAGTGCAACAAGTTGATAAAACCCAAAAACCCCATCTGGAGCTGCTCCAGCATGCCCTGGATGTCTATCAAGGTGAGTACCTGCCAGACACACTCTACGAGACCTGGGCGGCTGAGGAGCGGGAATGCCTGTCAGCCATCTACTTGGAAACGGCTGACCGTTTAAGTGAATTGTTGCTCAAAGACCAACACTACGGCAAGGTCATCGATCTTTGCCAGCGAATCCTGGTCCAGGATAATTGTTGGGAGCGCGCCTATCGCCACCTGATGCTGGCATATAGCCACCTGGGGGACCGCGGTCAAGTTGGACGCACCTATCAGCGCTGCGTGCAGATACTACGGGAAGAGTTGGATGTCGCCCCGTCACCCGAAACATCGACCCTTTACCAGGCATTGATCAAGACGGATTAGCCTGGAAGTACTGTGGTACCTTTTGGGGGTTGTAACTTGCTTGTGACTATCATCTGTTATCCTGATGATGATGTCAGAGTATCCACCACCCAACATATCGTCATTCGTCATCCGGTTTGTGGTCAGCAATCCTGGTGAAGGTTCCCCCGACCGACCGGTCTATCACGGAATTATCCGCCACATCCAGAGTGATGAAGAGTTGAATTTCAGTTCCTGGAAAGAAGTCGAATTATTTATCCGGCGCTTCGTACCGCTTGAAAAGCTGCCCACTTAGCAGCATATTATTATCCTCTTTGATTCCAAAGAGGTTGAATCTTTTAACCCTCTGAAGGTGATATGAATCGTCACGTAAAAATCTTAGCCACAGGTAGCCATGTTCCTGAGCGTGTTGTCACCAATGCAGAAGTGGATGCCCTGCTGGGTGAGTCCACCTCCGAATGGCTTTTACAAAATGTCGGCATCCGCGAACGGCACTGGATGGCTTCTGGAGAAACCACGTCTGACCTGATCGTAGAAGCTTCCAAAAAAGCTTTGCAACGCGCAAGGATCAGGCCTGAGGATCTGGATCTGATTATCGTTTCGACAGATACGCCCGATTACCTGTCTCCATCCACTTCGATTGTTGTTCAATATAAGCTGGGTGCCAACAATTCAGGGTGTTATGATGTCAACTCTGCCTGCGCCGGGTGGGTGATGGCTCTTGACCAGGGGGCGCGCTATCTGATAACTGAGCCTTCAATGAAATACATCCTGGTGGCTGGTGGATATGGCATGAGCCGGTTTCTGGATTTTAGTGACAAGAAAACCGCCAACCTGTTCGCGGATGGCGCCGGGGCAGTGGTGCTTGGTCCGAGTGAAAAACCAGGCTTTATCAGCAGCAATTTCCTGGCCGTGGGCGAGTTCCATGACGCCCTGGGTATTTACACCGGAGGTGCCTTCCGTCCATGCACACCGGAAAACCTGGCAACTTATGGTCCCCCCAAGGTGGAGTTCGTACGCAAGTTCCCCAAGACATTTAACACCGAGTACTGGCCCAAACTAATGCAAGGCGCATTGGATAAGGCTGGTTTGACTTTTGATGATGTAGATCAATATTATTTCACCCAGCTCAACCTGCGTACGATCGAGTATATGATGGACCTGCTTAAGCAGCCATTAGAAAAAACGCATTGGGTCATGGATAAATGGGGATATACGGGTTCCCCCTGTGTGGCTATGGCGCTGAGTGATGCCATCGACCAGGGCAAAGGCCCCAAGCCCGGCGATATTATCCTGTTTTGTGCCAGTGGTGGTGGGATTTCCATGGCTGCCTCTGTCTGGCGTTGGCAGAGCTAAGCTAGACGGAAAGTGAGGAGAGAAGCATGTATATCGGTGATTACCTTGCACGGCGTGAGCTGTACAGCCCCGATAGACTGGCATTCATCGATGCAGGGAAAGACCCTGAGTGGCGTCTGACCTACCGGCAGGCCAACCGGCGCGCTAACAAGTTAGCAAATTGGCTCAAAGGGCAAGGAATTTCCAAGGGCGATCGAATAGCTATTCTGGCCAGGGATGGTTATGAGCACCTGGACCTGTTCTTTGCCTGTGGGAAGCTCGGCGCTGTGCATACCGCGCTTAATTGGCGGTTACATTGGCAGGAACTGCTTGAGATTTTTCATAATACTACCCCCAGGCTGCTAATATTTTCGGATGATTTCAAGGATGGCGTCGAGCGGTTGGTTTCACATTATCCACTGGACACCATGCATCTGGAAGGTGAAGGGGTTGCAGGAAGCATAAAATTTGAGGATGCGCTTCAATCAGCCCCAGAATCGCCAGTAACTACAGAAAACCTCGAAGTTGAAGATACAGCTGCCTTGATCTTCACTGGTGGAACGACCGGTCTACCCAAGGCGGCTGAAGTTTCACATCGTATGATTGCCTGGAATACACTCAATACCGTCATCCACGATATCACCCATAACGATGTTTATCTAAATGTTTTTCCCATGTTTCACACGGGCGGCTTGTTCGTTTACACCCTGCCGCAGGTAATCTTTGGTGGGACGACTATTCTTATCCGTCAATTCGACCCCAAGCAGGTGTTGGATTTACTCGAGCGCGAACATGCCACGGTTTTTGCTGCTGTTCCAACCATGTACCAGATGTTAACCCAGGCACCCAATTGGGAAAAAGCCGACCTATCTTCCTTGCGCTTCTGCACATCAGGCGGTGCTCCTTTGCCCGTTTCGCTGGTTGAGAGATACACAACCGAGAAGGGGATTCGCTTCAAACAGGGTTTTGGGATGACTGAATTCGGTCCTGGAATATTTGCCCTGGCACCCGAGGATGCTATTCATAAAGCTGGCTCAATCGGGCGACCGAACTTCTACGTAGATGCACAGATCGTTGATAGCGAGAACAACTTCCTCGGACCGAATGAAGAGGGTGAGCTGGTCTTGAAAGGGCCTTCCTATTGCTCGGGCTATTTCAATAACCCTGAAGCAACGGTCGAGGCGGTAGATGCCAACGGATTTTTCCACACCGGCGACGTGGCGCGTTATGATTCCGAGGGATATTTTTACATTGTCGACCGTAAGAAGGATATGTTCATCAGCGGAGGAGAAAATATCTATCCGGCTGAGATTGAAAAAGTGCTTTACCAGCACCCAGCCGTGCACATGTGTGCTGTGATCGGCCTGCCGGACCCGCAGTGGGGTGAGGTAGGCAAGGCTTGTGTAGTTTTGAAGCCCGGGGTCAGGGTTACGGAGAACGAGCTGTTGCAGTTCATGTCAGACCGGCTGGCAAAGTACAAAGTTCCCAAGTCAGTCTCCTTGCTGCCGGAATTACCAATTTCGGCAGCCGGTAAGATCCTCAAGCGTGAGCTGAAACAGAAATTCAATGCCTAGCGAAGTCTCAATGCTTTTTCGCATCCATTTGGTTTCGATCCATTTCATATTTCCCTAAACAAGGAGCAACACTAATGCCAAAATCCCGTCCACTTCCCCGCGGTGTAGCCATTGTTGGCACCGGCATGTCGAAGTTTGGTGCCTTTCCTGAAAAGAATAGCCGTGACCTGTTTGTGGAAGCCTTTAAGGAGATGTCTGCTTCTGTACAGAAGGGTTTTGACCCGGCTGCCATTAAAAGTTTTTACCTTGGAAATTTCTCCAGTGATCTGTTTGAGCGTCAGGGTCATACCGCTCCCTTGATGGCTGATGCTGTGGGTTTGACACCCATTCCAGCCACGCGAGTCGAAAACGCCTGCGCCAGCGGGGCAACAGCATTACGACAGGGTGTGATCGCGATTGCATCCGGTATGAACGATATGGTGCTGGTCGGAGGAGTAGAAAAGATGACCAACCTGCCGACTACAGAGGTCACCGACACTCTGGCAACTGCAGGTGATAGCCTCTTCGAGATCCCGGTTGGGTTTACCTTTCCGGGTTTCTATGCAGCCATCGCCACAGCCTATATGCAGCGTTATGGCATGCAACCGGAACACTTGATGAATGTTGCTATCAAGAATCATGACAATGGTGCCCTCAACCCCAAAGCCCAGTTTGGTGTAACCATCCAGAAATGGATGGAAGGTCGCATCGCAGCAGCAATTAAGAAGGGTAAACCTGCACCGACCTGGCAGACGATCTGGGATTTCTTGCATGACAACACTGCCAACCCCATGGTCGCCTGGCCTTTGCGTTTATTTGATTGTTCGCCGATCACTGATGGTGCAGCCGCTTTATTGTTGGTGGCTGAAGAACGCGCTGGCGAATTCACCGATCATCCGGTGCATGTGGTTGCTTCCTGCCAGGCTTCAGATGCAGCCCTTCATGACCGCGCTGACCTGACCACCCTGCCCGCTGCCAGGCTGGCTGCCGCACAGGCCTATGAGATGGCCGGGGTGAATGCCAAAGATGTCCGCATGGCTGAGGTACATGACTGTTTTACGATCGCTGAAGTGGTTGCCAGTGAAGATATCGGTTTCTTTGCACCCGGTGAAGGCTTCAAAGCCGCCGAAGACGGAGTTACAAGACGGGATGGCAGCAGGCCCGTAAATACATCCGGTGGGCTAAAGGCCAAGGGTCACCCGGTGGGCGCTTCGGGTGTTGCCCAAGTAGTCGAAGTGTGGAAGCAAATGCGTGGTGAGGCAGGAGAACGTCAGGTCGGTGGGGATATTCCACTGGCTCTCACCCATAATGTCGGGGCGACAGGTTCCACGTGTGTGGTACACATCTTTGAGCGTAGGAATTAGGAGGCAATCATGAACGAGATAACCGAAAACCCCCGCCCCTTTACAGCGGCCTCATTCAACCAATACATCGCAGAAGGAAAGTTGATGGCTTCACGCTGTAACGATTGCGGTACTCTTTACCTGCCTCCGCGTGCCATATGTCCGAAGTGCCACAACCAAAACCTGGCATGGACTGAGACCAGTGGTAAAGGCAAACTGGCTGGTTTTACGGTAGTGTATATTGCACATACTTTCATGGTTGAACAAGGGTTTAGTCGTGAGAAGCCGTACGTCTCCGGGGTGGTCGAGCTGGAGGAGGGCGTTAAGATCAGTGCCCGCATCCTGGGTGTTGATCCAGTCAGGCCGGAAGCCATCCAGGTGGGTACACCATTGATACTGGACATGGTCGAGACCGGTGAAGGAGAGACCAGGAAAGTCACTCTTGGATTTAAAGCCCTGTAACTGCCCGGTAACAAAGGTATGGTATTGTAGAAAAATCGAATGTCCAAATTATGTGTGAACGGTGTCGAATTGTATTATGAGCTGCACGGCTCAGTAGAAAGCCCGGTGCTGGTACTCAACAATGGCATCATTATGAATGCTGCCAGCAGTTGGGTTTTCCAGACGAAAACCTTGGCCCAATATTACCGGCTTCTGCAGTACGATTGCCGCGGGCAGGGACAATCTGAGCACCCCCAAGACGCCTATTCGATGGACCAACATGCTGACGATTTGGCTGCCTTGCTGGCTGAGTTGGGGATAGACTCGGCTCATATTTCCGGGATCTCTTATGGTGGTGAAGTAGCTCAAGCCTTCGTGCTTAAATACCCTGAGCGGGTAAGGAGCCTGATCCTGGCAGACACGGTTAGCGAGGTTGGGTCAGCCTTACGGATAATCGTCCAATCCTGGCTGGATGCAGCTCGCGATGGCAATGCGGAAGCATTCTTCAATGTGACAGTTCCGTGGAATTTTTCAGCTCAGTTCATTGCTGCCAATCCCGGTTTGCTCAAGGATGCCAGGGGACGGTACGATTTCCTCGATTATCCTGCTGTGGTTCGACTGTGTGAATGCTTCCTGAATGTTGATTTTACAGCCCGGCTGAGCGAGATCAAAATCCCCACTTGCATCCTGGTTGGTGCCTTGGACCAGCTAAAAGGGTTATAGTATGCAGCCATACTCAAACAACATATCCCGCAGGCCGAAATGCACATCCTGCCTGGAGCTGGACATGCCTCCTGCTGGGAACGCCCGCAAGAATTCAACAGCGTAATCCTGGGTTTTTTAACAAAAAATCCTTAAAACCTCAAGAGAGGAAGAGCGATGCAATTCAAAGATAAAGTTGTCCTGGTTACTGGTGGGGCGGCAGGGATTGGTAAAGCCACCGCCCTGCGCTTTGCTGAAGAAGGCGCCAAAGTCGTTATCTGCGATGTGGATGAGACGACCGGCCGGGATACACTCAAACTGCTTTGTCCGGAGGCGTCTTTCCATAAAGTGAATGTGGTATCCCGCGAAGATGTGCAGAAATGGATCGATGCGGTCGTGGTAAGTCATGGTCGCATTGATGTGCTTGTCAACAATGCCGGAATTGTACGGGATGGACAGCTGGTCAAGTTCAAGGAAGGTCAGCTCATCGGACAGATGTCTGAAGCAGATTTCGACCTGGTTATAGCCGTCAATTTGAAAGGCGTATTTAACTGCACCCAGGCAGTGGCGCCGATAATGATCAAACAGGGCAGTGGTGTGATCCTAAATGCCACCTCGGTCGTCGGATTATTTGGAAACTTTGGCCAGACCAACTATGTCGCCACTAAGTCTGGAGTGATTGGTATGACCAAGGTCTGGGCGCGTGAGCTGGGCAGGTACAATATCCGCGTCAATGCAGTTTCACCCGGGTTCACTGCCACCGAGATGGTAAAAGCGATGCCGGAAAAAATCCTGGATGGTATGAAAGCCCGAACGCCGTTGGGACGCCTGGGTGAGCCACGCGATATTGCCAATGCGTACCTTTTCCTCGCCTCTACTGAAGCCTCCTTCATCACTGGGGCTACCCTTCAGGTGGATGGTGGGATTGTAGTTGGTACCTAGAAGAGCGGACCTGATAAAAGGTTGATCATGCACGCAGCCGATCTCTTGAGCACACGCGCCACACTTACCCCCAACCGCCAAGCGTTATACGACGTTTACACCGGGCAGGTATGTACATTCGCGGAGCTCAATCAACGCGCCAATCGTCTTGCCAATTTTATGCGTGAACATTACGACCTGCAGAAAGGGGAGCGAGTATCCATCCTGGCGCACAATTGCTTGCCCTATGTTGACCTGCTTTTTGGCCTGGGGAAAATCGGTGCCATCTTTGCACCCTTGAACTTCCGCCTGACAGCCCGGGAGTTGACATATATCATCCATGATTGCCAGCCCAAGGTACTGGTGTGCGGTCCTGAGTTCACCCAACTGCTTGAAGAGATACGTCTCAACACGGATATCAAAGGGATCATTTCACTTGAAGGTGCAGAAATACCTGGCGCACAGCCTTACGAAGAAATGCTGTACCAGGCTTCCACATTGGAACCACTGCGTCCCGAATTGGGTCCGGATGATGCCTATTGTATTTTGTATACCTCCGGAACCACCGGTCAACCCAAGGGGGCAGTCCTGCCCCATCGCCAGGTCCTGTGGAATGCCATCAACACGGTGGTCTCGTGGGGATTAAGTGAGAAGGATATTTCACCGATCCTGACACCCATGTTCCACTCGGGTGGATTGTTCGTTTTCCTGGTCCCCTTGTTCTACATAGGTGGGCAGATTGTACTGGCACGCACTTTTAACCCGGAAGAAACCCTTAAGCTGATCGTCGAGAAACAATGCAGCGTCATCCTGGCTGTACCGACCTTATTCCAAATATGGATGAATTCACCCTATTTTAAAGAGGCGGATTTCAGCCATGTACACTTCTTCATTAGCGGTGGGGCGCCTTGTCCGCCTGCATTGATCAGAGCCTGGAGCCAATCCAAAGGGGTGGTCATGCGCCAGGGGTATGGATTGACCGAAGTTGGTGTGAACTGCTTTTCTATGACTGATGAAGACGCGTTGTGTAAAGCCGGGTCGGTCGGTAAACCAATCTTTCACAATCGCATGCAGCTGGTTGATTCCAGCGGCTGCGATGTGGCTGTGGGTGAGGTAGGCGAATTGATCATCTCCGGGCCGGCTGTTTGCAGTGGATACTGGAACAATGCTGAAGCGACCGCCACGGCTCTCAAGGAAGGCTGGTTCCATACCGGAGATATGGCGCGCAAGGATGAAGAAGGTTATTACTATATCGTAGGGCGCTACAAGGATATGATCATCAGCGGAGGGGAGAATATTTATGCTGCCGAAGTGGAGGCGGTCTTTCGCGAACACCCCTCGGTAGCAGATGCAGCGCTGATCGGTCAGCCGGATGAGAAGTGGGGGGAAATCGGATTGATGATTGTGACCCTAAAACCGGATGTTAGTGTTTCCGGTGAAGAATTGCTGGAATTCTGTCAGGGTCGCCTGGCAAAATACAAGATTCCGAAAAGAGTTGTATTTATTCAATCCTTGCCGTATTCTCCTTATGGCAAGGTAATAAAATCCGAACTCCGTAATAGGCTTCTCGATGAACAATCTTCGAGAACGGTATGATAAGGAGGATGCATGCCAAAGATATCAGCAAACGGGATAAATATTCAATACGAGGTTCATGGCGAGGGCACCCCCCTGGTCTTAATCGCTGGGTTGGGATATCCAGCCTGGCAATGGCACCGCATGCTGCCATACCTTGTCAGGCACTTTCAGGTGATTGCATTTGATAACCGGGGAGTTGGCGGGACAGATAAGCCGACTGGACCTTATTCCGCTGGATTACTTGCTGCTGATACTGCGGGGTTATTGGATGCCTTGGGGATTGGATCAGCCGTGGTGATGGGGCATTCCATGGGCGGTTTTATTGCCCAGGAGCTTGTTCTGTCGTACCCCAGGAAAGTCAGCAAGCTGGTGTTGAGCTCGACCAATTTTGGCGGTCCTCATCATGTGCCGGTCACCCCGGAAGCCATGCAGGTGCTATCAGACATGACTAGCGACCCGCTCACGCGCTTTACGAACGGTCTGGTTATCAGCACTGCTCCCGGGTTTGCCGAGCAGCACCCGGAGCTCATCCAGGAATGGCTGGATTGGCGCATATCCAACCCGTCTGACCTGGCGGGGTACCAGGCACAGATGGCTATCGGGCTGGGGCTGATATCGGAAGCAGCATCATTCGAGAACAAGCTTCCCAATATTAAAGCCCCGACCTTGATCCTCTTTGGAGCTTACGACAAAGTGGTGCCCCCTGCCAATGCGGACCTATTAGCTGCCAAGCTCCCCGATAGTAAGGTAGTCATTCTTCCCAATGCGGGGCATTTTTTCCCAATGGAAGTCCCAAAAGCCGCTTCACAGGCGATAATCGATTTTGCGAAATAGGAGGTGCATTAACCGAATCTCTTTTCACGTGTCCACCGTCTTTACCCAAATTTTTTTATACTCTAGGAGGAGTAAAATGAAAATTTATAAAGCCTTTAGCATGATCATGATAATAAGTCTCTTGCTGGCAGCATGTGCCCCGGCAGCGACAGCAGTTGTGACCGAAGCGCCTGTTGTGGTGCCAACCGAAGTACCGCCCACCACTGCGCCTACCAAAGTACCACCCACTACCGTACCGACCGAAGTGCCTACCTCTGCCCCGACTGCAGTGCCAGCATTCACCTGTGCGGAACCGATCAAGATCGGTTTGATCACCGATGTTACTGGCTCCCTGGCAATCTATGGCGTCATGATTCTCCGCTCATTCATGCTTGGCATGGAATATGCGACTGGTGCCCCCGGATCCGTTGGGGACGTGTTTGACTTTTCCAAAGCCCAGCAGAACAACTTCATGCTGGGTGACTGTGAGATCCAGGTATTTGTCCGTGATGACGCGAGTACCCCTGACACCACGGCTACCCTGGCACGTGAATTGATCGACGTGGAAAAGGTCAATATACTCGTGGGAACTGTTTCATCCGCTGCCACGGCCACTCTGCAGGGTATTGCACTCGAGAACAAGATCCCCTTGATTGTGGCACCCGCAGCTGCCAATGATATTACCGGTGTAAATTTCAATGAGTACACATTCCGAACCAGCCGCAACAACTACCAGGATGCCATCAATGAGTGCCTCTACCTGAACAAGGAGTACAAGACCTTCGTTCAGATCGCTCCCGATTACGCTTTCGGTCGTGGTTCAGCAGCTTCCTTCAGGGACGCCTGCGGGCTGGGCGGCGGTGCTTTCGTGGCTGATGACATCTTTGCCCCGCTCGACACCACCGATTTCACCCCCTACATGGAGCAAATCTTGAACTCCGGGGCTGAGTCCTACATCGTCACCTGGGCTGGTGCCGGCTTTGTGCCTTTGATGCAGGCTGCCACCGATCTGGGTGTAACTGAGAGTATGGCCTTGGGTGCCACTTTCATTGATAACGTGCTCATGCCGATATGGTATGGCAACGCCATTGGCAGCACGAACGGCATTCTTTATCATTACTCCGCCCCGCAAAACACTGCCAATGATTTCCTCAAAGCTCAGGACAAGGCACGCTATGATGTGATGCCCGATCTGTTCGACGCAGATGGGATGAATGCGGCTATCATGGCAATTGAGGCGATAAAGGCTACCGATGGCGATGTTAATGGTGATGCGCTGGTAGCTGTAATGGAAGGTATGACCTTCGATGGTCCGAAGGGTACCATCAACGTCCGTCCCGAAGACCACGTTGCCATCCAGGATATGTATATCCTCAAGCTATTGAACCTCACCGACCCGGATGCCAACTTCTATGAATATGTAGAGACTACCCGTCCCGAGCCGCCTTGCTTGCTCCCCGAGAACTTGAAAGACCGCTGTGGCGACTTACCCTATGGCAGTCTATCTGGACAATAAATTACCATTACTTTGAATTGTGTTCCTGGGGGTCGCAAGACCCCTGGGAACCTTTCTTGATTGTATTCAGCCTGAGCGAGCCGCAGAACCCTTCTTCCATGAAAAGCACTGCGTTTCACTTAGGCTGACCAGTTCAATTCGGAAGGTGCCATGGCGCCAGAAATCATTTTTGAAACCATCAATCTTCGCAAGGAATTCGGGGCTCTGATAGCAGTTGATAATGTCAATTTAAAAGTGCGCCGTAATACGCTGCATTCCATCATTGGACCCAATGGCGCAGGCAAGACCACATTCTTCAATTTGCTAAGCGGCAACCTCGAACCAACCAGCGGTCAGGTGATCTTCAAGGGCAAAGATATTACTCATCAACCTGTCCATCGTACGATCCACTATGGTATCGGAAGGTCCTTCCAGATCACCAATATCTTCCCCAACCTTACGGTCTTCGAAAATATCCGCCTGGCATGCCAGGCTCTCGGTAGGGATAATTTTAATTTCCTGCGCGATGCCATGCAATTCGAGAGTTACGTGGCGCGTACTTGGGAAGTCATCCAGCGCGTTGGGTTGAGTGAGCGAGCCAATTCCCCCGCCAGGACATTGCCGCATGGAGATCAACGCAAATTGGAACTGGGTATGATCCTGGCGCCCGACCCGGAAGTACTGCTGCTTGATGAACCGACGGCTGGCATGGCTGCCGAACAAGTACCTGAATTGATCGCCCTTATCCAGGAAATCCAACGCGACGGCAATAAGACCGTCATGCTTGTAGAGCACAACATGAACGTGGTCATGAGCGTTTCAGATAGGATTACAGTCATGCACCAGGGGCGAATACTGGCAGAAGGTATGCCATCTGAGATCACAGCCAATTCCGATGTCCAGACTGCTTATTTGGGTGGCTTGTATAAGCTGAAGGGGTGAACCATGGATCATCTTCTTGAAGTTCAAGGCATTCATACCTTCATCGGCCAATACCACATCCTCCAGGGGGTGGATGTATGTGTTCCAAAGAGGTCGATCACGGCCATCCTGGGGCGTAACGGAGCGGGTAAAACTACGACCTTAAAAAGTATTCTTGGACTTACCCCTCCCACGCAAGGCAGGGTGATATTTGACGGTCGAGAGATCCACGGGATGCGTTCGTTCGATATCGCCTCGCTGGGAATAGGTTTTGTACCGGAGAACCGGGGCATTTTCCGCGACTTAAGTGTGGAAGAGAACCTAAAAATTGCTGAAAGAAGAAAAGGCGACTATGCCCGTAAACAGGAAATGATCTTCGCCCTCTTCCCTGATCTCAAGCGACTGATAACCCTTTCAGGAAATAATCTATCCGGGGGACAGCAGCAGATGCTGGCCATTGCGCGAGCACTGGTGGCTGATAACCGGTTATTGTTGATCGACGAGCCGAGTGAGGGCTTGGCACCTGTCCTGATCGAAAGTTTAATGGACGCCATCCGCAAGTTGTCGGCTGAGGCCACAATCGTGCTTGTGGAACAGAATTTCTTGGTTGCCAGCCAGCTGGCAGAGTTTTATATCATCATCGAAGAAGGCCGCTCGGTTAAAGATGGAAAAATGAATGACCTGGTAAATGATGCTGAAGCCATCCAGCGTTACCTAGGTGCGGCGTAAAGGTGTAGCGATGAAAGTTTATTTCCGAAAAAACCTCCTTTTCTGGATGACTATAGCCGTTCTAATTTTCTTCTTTATTCTATCTGCACGCGGTATGCCGACCAATGAATGGGTGATCACCTTGCTGCGTGGCCTTTCTGTTGGTTCAGTGACTTTCCTGGTTGCCTCCGGTTTTTCCTTGATCTTTGGCTTACTTGATGTACTTAACCTGGCACATGGAACCCTTTTCATGATCGGCGCTTACATAGGTTGGACCGTATACGTCCGTCCGGATACATTTGTAGACTTGATCCCAGTAGTAGCGTTATTGGTCAGTGGTTTCCTGCTTTCAGGGTTGTGGACTGAGCTTGGCAAGCGCCTACCGATAGCTCGATGGACCTGCCTCTTACCATGGGTTGGTTTGCTGCTGGCTGCTGGGTTGTTAGTGCTGGTTTTACCGCGCTACCCGGTCACTGGATGGAATCTGCAGGTGTATTCACAGACCCCCGGCACGAATGCTTTTATGGCAGATCAAGGCATACTGGTCTTGCCTGCTGCCAAACCATTTGAGAACCCGCCAACACTGGTTCTGGGTGGAATTCTTCTGGCCAGTATGTTAGGAGCCTTTGGAATCTCCCTGTTCAAACGAAGTAGGGTCTTAGCCATTGGTCATGTGAACTGGCGTCAGTTTGCAGCTTTTATCATTGTGCTGGGGGTAGGACTGGCTATCTTTGTCAGCAATGATACTCTGACTAAATTTCTGACAGGCATCAATACTATCTGGCTGTTTCTGATTGCCGTATTGATAGCCACGTTAAGTGGTGTAGCCTTAGGCGCATTGATGGAATCGACCCTTGTTCGACCGCTTTACTCGCGCCCTATCTACCAGCTCATGTTGACACTTGGTTTGAGCGCTGTAGGCATCGAGGTTGTGCGAGCCATCTGGGGCAGGACGGAATTTGTCATGCCAAAACCTGCATTATTCAGCGGTACCGGGGAAGGCTGCCCCGCCACTTCCCTAGGAGCCTGGCTACAGCATCAGTGCTCGACCTTCCTGCTCCTGGACGGACGCGTGCGGGTGTATAACGAAATATTCATCCCGTTGGTGGGGATACTGGTTCTCGTGGCAGTATGGATTCTGCTTAAACGCTCTCGCCTGGGTATGATCATTCGAGCTGGCGTACAAAACCGTGAGATGGTCGAAGCTCTGGGTATCAATGTCCGTAGGGTATTTACCCTGGTATTTGCCCTGGGAGTGGGACTGGCAGCTTTGGGGGGTGTCCTGGCTGCCCCTTCGATGGGACTTTCGAATGTGATGGGAGAGAGCCTGATGATAAATGCACTGATTGCCCTGGCCATTGGAGGCCTGACCAGCTATCCGGGCGCAGCTCTCGGTTCGTTGTTGGTTGGGTTGATCCAGCAAATAATTATCAAGTATGGCGCCATCGGGATACCGATTCCATTTACGGATATAGTCTTTAAACCCACACCTCCCCTAGTCCCTGCTTCCACCGTGCTGCTGATGGTGATCATTTTACTGATCCTACCAAATGGCTTGCTTGGGAGGAAGGAGTAGCTATGGCTGAAAATACGACTGCATCACGCAAGCCAGCGAGGCTCCTTCGTCGTTCCCAAGGCGTTTGGATTACTGTCGCTGTTATGGTGCTCCTTCCCTTTGTGGTCGGGTTGTTCGAAGGAGCAACCCCACTACAGGTTTTGGCGAATGAAAGTGGAATTTCCAAGTTCATCCAGGGATTAGCGATTGAGATCTTCATCCTGGCTTTGTATGCTTTAAGCTACGACATTATCTTTGGCATTACCGGACTGCTGTCTTTTGGTCACTCGATGTTTTTCGCCACAGGTGCATATCTCACTGGTATCCTGCTTAAGAGTTTTAGCATGCCACTGGGCGTCACCCTTTTGCTGGTTTTTGCTGCCTCTTTGGTGAATGCCCTTTTATTTGGGATGGTGCTACCGCGTGTCAAGGGAATTACTTTTGCGTTGGTCACCCTTGGCCTGGCCTCTGTATTCCATATCATCATCATGTCGAGCGAGCTGGGTGATTACACCGGTGCGGATGTTGGCTTGCAAGGAGTCATCACCCCGGCATTTATCAGTCCGGCTAACGAGCGCTTACGTTTTTATTTCATAGCCCTGACCATTCTGATCCTGATTTTCCTGCTATACAAGCGGTTTGTCAGCTCACCAACCGGTCGGGTGTGCATCGCCGCTCGGGAAAATGAAGGCAGAGCGCGCATGTTGGGGTATAACACCTTCTATTTCAAGTTGGCAGCGCTGATGCTTTCCTCGGCCACTGCCGCCCTGGCTGGAGTAATGCATGCACTTTACCAACCCATCGTCAGCCCTAATGTTGCTAGCCTCGGCTTCACGGTTTCTGCCTTGCTGATCATCCTGATCGGTGGTGTTGGAACCCTCAATGGTGCGTTGATCGGCGCTGCAGTCTATCGCCTGCTCGATTTTGGTCTGCGCCGTTATATAGGAGAGAGCGCCAGCTTTATCAGCGGTGTGATCTATATTGCGATTGTGTTGTTCGTTCCTTACGGCATTGTGGGGACCTGGGCTTTGAAGTCGGTTCAGATCAAGCAGGGTTGGAAACGCCTGATCGGTATGTTCAATAAGTAACCGATTGTGTTTCATCGCCTCCCTCCCGAGCTATGGGCAAGTATCAGCCTATCCCGAACCCCGTCATCATAATAAGAACAGTATCTAGGATGGATTAATTCCCGCCGCAATTAATATTGGGTGC